>JARLFX010000205.1 GCA_031296355.1 Acidobacteriaceae bacterium | reverse complement strand
GGCGTATCCTGCACGGTAATGTTGGCCGAAGCCGAGCCTACGTGCAGCGTCACATTGGCCTGCACGCGCGCCGCTGCATCCACCTCCAGGTTACGGATAATCGTCGGCGTAAAACCTGCCGCATCGACCGAGACCGTATACGGGCCAACTTGCAGAGGTTGCGAAACGTAATAGCCTGTTTCGTTGGTGGCGATCGACTGTGCCAGCGCCGTAGCCTGCCTGGTAATGATCACCTTGGCATTGGGCACTGCCGCGCCGGTCTGGTCAGTCACGGTACCGAAGATATAGCCAACGTCCTGTTGCGCTGAAGCTGTGCTCCATGCGCCAAGGCACAAAGCCGCGATTACTGCACAGAGCACGGCGCGCGCCAACTGGGAGCGGCTCTTGGCCGGCAAAACGAACTTGTACATCACTGTCCTCATGAGCGAATCCTTTCGTGATGGTAGCTTGAGAAAGCCGTTAGCGAGAGACGAACGGCAAGTCTAGCGCTTAACTTAATTCTCAAAAAAAAACTTGTTCTGCTGTGGCATGAACTGCCTAACGCCCAGCTTAGAGATAAATCTTTTACCGCGCGCAATGTTAAGGTATTGATTTTGGCCTTGTCAAGCGCTTAATTTATCTTCTCTTGCCGAGAGTCGTCCATGCACCATACGCTTGAACCTGCTTTGTACCGTCTGGGCTGATAGAGGCTAAATCATCCTGCACGGGAAATAGCAACTCTTTCCTGCTCCAGAAAGCATGTGACCAGGTACGATGATCGGCAGACCACATTAAGCGCTTGACTTGGTCCATTCGGTGTGCGTAGGATTGTCCTGCCTGTATGCGAGGGGCTGCAACTCGTCACTGCATACATCTCGCTTCAGATGTTCCCGACCAGTACCGCCCAGCGGAATGGAGAGGAAAACAGATATAGAAAGGCAGAGTGGTACAGCTTCCAAGGCTAAGCCGCTGCCCCTGCGCGTCATGCGGCAGGCGGAGAAACAGAATGAAAAAATTACTGGCAATCCT
>JARLFX010000204.1 GCA_031296355.1 Acidobacteriaceae bacterium | reverse complement strand
GAGATCTTCCGCCTCGATGCGCTGAAAAACGTCAACCTCAGCCGCCTCCCCTTCTCCCTCCGCATCCTGCTGGAGAACCTCCTGCGCCAGGAAGACGGCAAGACCGTCACCGCACAGGACATCGAGTTTCTCGCCAACTGGGACCCCAAGGCCGAGCCCGACACCGAGATCGCCTACATGCCCGCCCGCGTCCTCATGCAGGATTTCACCGGCGTTCCCTGCATCGTCGATCTCGCCGCCATGCGCGACGCCATGAAAGTTCTCGGCGGCGACCCCAACAAGATCAACCCCCTTCAACCCGCCGAACTGGTCATCGACCACTCCGTGCAGGTCGATGAGTTCGGCACCGCCAACAGCTACGCCTTCAACTCCGCGCTGGAGTTCACTCGCAACCGCGAACGCTACGCCTTCCTCAAGTGGGGCCAGACCGCCTTCCGCAACTTCTCCGCCGTCCCCCCCGGCATGGGCATCTGTCACCAGGTCAATCTTGAATACCTCGCCCGCGTCGTCTTCACCACGTCACCAGACGCCTCCGGCACCATCACCGCCTACCCAGACACCCTCGTCGGCACGGACAGCCACACCACCATGGTCAACGGTCTCGGCGTCCTCGGCTGGGGCGTCGGCGGCATTGAAGCCGAAGCCGCCATGCTCGGCCAGCCCGTCTCCATGCTCGTGCCCCAGGTCGTCGGCTTCAAGCTCACCGGCAAGCTCCGCGAAGGCACCACCGCCACCGACCTCGTCCTCACCATCACCGAAATGCTGCGCAAGCTCGGCGTCGTCGGCAAGTTCGTCGAGTTCTACGGCTCCGGCATCAGTGAACTCGCTCTCGCCGACCGAGCCACCATCTCCAACATGGCTCCCGAATACGGCGCCACCTGCGGCATATTCCCCGTCGACGCCGAAACCCTGCGCTACCTCAAGCTCACCGGCCGCACCCCAGCTCAGATCCAGCTCGTAGAGGACTACTACAAGACCCAGGGCATGTTCCACACGCCAGACGCGCCCGAGGCCGAATACTCCACCACGCTCTCGCTCGATCTCGCCACCGTCGAGCCCAGCGTCGCCGGCCCCAAGCGTCCGCAGGATCGCGTCCTGCTCTCGCAGACCGGCCCCAGCTTTGCCAAAGCCCTGCCCAACCTGCTCGGCCCCAATGCTAACAAAGGCGCTGTCCGCCAGATCGTGAGCTGGGAAGGCGAAGGCGGCCACGAATCTGCCGGCGGCGATGCAACCGCCAGCAAGGGGGTTCCTGACCAGACCGAGCACAACTCCGTCAAATCCCGCCACGGCATCGACGTAGACAGGTATCTCGACCATGGCAGCATCGTCATCGCCGCCATCACCAGCTGCACCAACACCAGCAACCCATCCGTCATGCTCGCCGCCGGCTTGCTGGCGAAGAAGGCCGTTGAGAAGGGTCTGCGCACGCCGCCCTGGGTCAAGACCTCCCTCGCCCCCGGCAGCCGCGTCGTCACCGACTACTACGAGAAGGCTGGCCTCAACTCCTACATGGACAAGCTCGGCTTCCAGACCGTCGGCTACGGCTGCACCACCTGCATCGGCAACTCCGGCCCCTTGCCCACCGACGTCTCCAAGTCCATCGAAGACCACTCCCTCGTCGCCGTCTCCGTACTCAGCGGCAATCGCAACTTCGAAGGCCGCATCTCCCCCGAAGTCCGCGCCAACTACCTCATGTCGCCGCCGCTGGTTGTCGCCTACGCCCTCGCTGGCCGCATCGGCCACGACTTCGAAAAGGACCCGCTCGGCAAAGGGAAAGACGGCCAGCCCGTCTACCTGAAAGACATCTGGCCCACCCAGCAGGAGGTCTCTGATACCCTCGCCAGCTCCATTGACACCGCCATGTTCCACAAGGAGTACTCCACCATCTCCGACGGCGATGCCAACTGGCAGAAGCTCGCCGTCCCCACCGGCAAGGTCTACGGCTGGGAGGCCGACTCCACCTACATTCGCAAAGCTCCCTACTTTGACGGCATGCCCGCCAAGCCCGAGCCCGTAACCGACATCGCCGGTGCGCGCGTCCTCGCCGTCCTGGGCGACAGCGTCACCACCGACCACATCTCCCCCGCAGGCTCCATCAAGCTCAACGGCCCCGCCGGCAAGTACCTCGTCGAACACGGCGTGAAGCCTGCCGACTTCAACAGCTACGGCTCGCGCCGCGGCAATCACGAAGTCATGGTGCGCGGCACCTTCGCCAACGTCCGCCTGCGCAACAAGCTCGCGCCCGGCACCGAAGGCGGCGTCACCCGCCTCCTCCCCGAGGGCGAAGGCATGTCCATCTACGACGCCAGCATCAAGTACGCCGAGCGCAACACGCCTCTCATCATCCTCGCGGGCAAAGAGTACGGCTCCGGCTCCTCGCGCGACTGGGCGGCCAAGGGCACGCGCCTGCTCGGCGTGCGCGCCGTCATCGCCGAGAGCTACGAGCGCATCCACCGCTCCAACCTCGTCGGCATGGGCATCGTGCCGCTGCAGTTTGAAGCGGGCGACAGCGCCGAGAAGCTGATGCTCACCGGCGAAGAGGTCTACGACATCCCCGGCCTCGCCGCCATGCTCGATTCGAAGTTCGCTAACGGCAAGAAGATCACGGTAAACGCGAAGTCAGCCAACGGTGAAGTCATGCGCTTCATCGCCACCGTCCGCATCGACACCCCGCAGGAGATCCTCTACTACCAGCACGGCGGCATCCTGCAATACGTCCTCCGCCAGCTCGCAGCGAATTCATAGTTCTTTTTTTTGACACACCAACTCAAAAGCCCCGGTTCACGCCGGGGCTTTTTCTGCTTACATTCGCTACAATAGCGGCCATGCTATACAGACTGTTCTCTCGCTGTATCATGCTGTTCGCCTGTGCACTCGCACTTTCGCTGCCAGTCTTCGCACAAGTAGCGCCACCGTTCAGAGGCTTCGTCACCAGCATCGATGGCCCTGATAGCTTCTTCCTGAGCAAATCGCACGTTATATGCAATGCCAAGACCAAGCTCGATGAACAGGGCAGTAAACACCACAAGAGCCCGTTCACGATGGACAAACTGCATCTCGGCACGTACGTTGAAGTGGCTGGCCGTCTTGAAAAAAATGGCTTCGTCACCGCCAAACTGATCACCATCCACGCTATACGGCCGGGCGATCTCAAGGGCGAAGGTATCGTCGAGTACAAGCCAACAGACAACATTCTCTGGCTTGATGGTTATCCTCTGCGCGTCACACCGCAGACGAAGGTCTTTCTCAACGAGCATCCCTCTGACACTTCTGCGCTTCAGCTCAACATGCGCATCGGTTACCTTGCGCATCGCAATAGCGACGGGACAATCGATGCCAATGAACTCGACGCAACACCTGAGACCGTCACCGCAGATGAGCAGGAATATTTCAGCAAAGTCAAGCTCAAGGTCACGCCCCCTGACTATGCCAATAACAAGCCCGGCATCGTAGATCTCCCCTTGAGGCGCAATAAATACATCTTGCCAGATGAAGAGGTCACGCAGTGGGTAAACAAAATTGCCACCAGCCTGCTTCCTGAGTCGCAGACCACTCTCGCCGACGATGATCCGCGGAAGATCTCCGTCAAGGTCTATGTCCTGAACTCGTCAGAGAAATCGAACGAGACCACGTATTTTGCGAACGGCTACATCTTCATTCCCGATCGCGCGCTTCTGCGGCTGCATACAAGTTCAGAGGTGGCCGGTCTGCTGAGCACTGACCTGACGGCCTTCATTGAAAAGACCTGGTACATCCATCACAAGCGCATCCTGGCACAGAATATGCTCACCGCCCTTGGGGTCTCTTCATTCACATATCCCCTGGCTCTCGGTAACGACATCGACAGGAACAGGTTTCTACTTCGATTAGAGAACGAGATTAATCGTACCGGACTGGTGAATTTAGATCGCGCCGGCTACAACCTTACCGATATCGTGTTGTCGCGCGTGTACGGCATCGAATACGGAATGAATCCCGGCTACCCGCTGAATCCTGCACCGTACGAGACCTCTACCCCAGACCAGGTGACGGCTTCTATACCAGATCAGGAGACTAAGCTCATGCTGTCCATCCAACTGGACCACGTGCTGCGCGCGAACACCAGGCCGGCCGTCGCCGACAACGAGCTAAAGCAGATCAAGGAGCGCATTCTCAAGGTCGACCCCAAAGCTGGCAATTAATCTAATCTGAAAATCCGGCGATAGCCGCCCACCCAGTAAATTTCAGAAGAATACATCACAGCAAAGACAGGAAAGCCCGGCGCAAGCCGGGCTTTCCTATTCCATATTGTCCTCTGCATGCTTCCTGCAAGGACTAAATCCCGACGCCGAACTCCATCTCCGTCATCTCATCGCCCGCATGCGCGTAGTAGTCATACGGCGTCCGGCGATTGAACTTGTACCGCTTCTGCAGCTCACGCCCCGCCAGCAGACCTGCCGCCACCGCGCCCAGCCCGACCGAAATCCACCCAATTGTCTTCAGTGTCTTCATCGAATCCTTCTTTCGTTCAGCCGGCACAGATTGCGCGCTCTCCGCATCTACTTTTTTCTGGCTGTTGCCACAGATCATAACCCAGCTCCATTACAGCTTGCACATCCCACAAAAGCATCACTGCTATTTAGATGTTGGCAAATCAGATACGTTTTCTGCAAATCACCAGCCATACTGCTCCACCTGCCGCAGCATCTCCAGCTTCCGTTCCGCTGGTAAAAAACTAGCCTCAAACGAGTTCGCCGCCAGCTCCCGCATCTGTTCCAGCGTGAAGCCAAACTGCTCATGCGCCAGTACATACTCGCCCAGCAGGTCGCTGCCAAACATCGGCGGATCGTCCGAGTTCAGCGTCACCATCAGCCCGCACTCAAAGTATTCGCGCAGCGGATGTTCTTCCATACATCGGCAACATCCCGTGCGCACGTTACTCGTCGGGCACAGCTCCAGCACGATCTGCCGCGTCGCCAGCACATCCATCAACTCCGCATCATGCTGCGCCGCCAGCGCATGCCCTATCCGTTCCGCGCCAATGTTGATCGCAGACCATATGCTCTCCGGCCCAACTGACTCGCCCGCATGCGCCGTCAGCCGCAGTCCTGCCGCCTTCGCCTCCGCATACAGCTCGCGAAAGAGCTCCGCTGGCCCGCGCGCCTCATCCCCGCCAATCCCAATCCCCACAATGCTCGGATACTGCTCCCGCAGTTCTGCCGCCTTGCGAAACACCCGCGCAGCATCCTCCACGCCAAAGTTTCGCACCGCATCGATCAGCCACAGCACGCTCACGCCGAAGTCTTTCTCGCCGCGCACCCGTCCGCGCTCGATCGCCTCCACGTACGGCTCAACCTCTTCGTGCTTCCAGTAGTAAATAATGCCGAAGGAGATATACACCTCGGCATGCACCACACCCTGCGCCGCGAGTGCGCGCATCATCTCATACGTGATCAGCTCGTAATCATCCGGCCCGCGCAGCCTCTCGGTTACGCTCTTGAACGACTGTAGAAAGCCCAGAAAATCCTCGTAGGTATACAGCGCCTTCGCCTGCTCCATGGTCAGCGGCACAGCGTCATGCCGCTTGCTCAGCTCCAGCAGCGTCTCCGGTGTAACCGTACCTTCGAGATGCAGATGCAGCTCCGCCTTGGGCAGCTTGCGCAACCACTCCTGCACGTCCACGTCTTTATCGCGTCGCGCCATCCGCTACTCAGCCTTGGGTTCGCTCTTTGCACCGCGCTGCCTTGGAACCAGCTGGCACATCACGATCGCCTCGCACACCAGCTTGCCATCCACAAAAGCCTTGCCCTGCATCTTCACGGCGCGGCTGCGCCATTGCAGCACGTCCACCTCGAAGCGCACCTGGTCGCCGGGTGTGACCGGGCGGCGAAAGCGTGCATCTTCAATGCCGGTGAATACCATCAGCTTGTCTTCGCGGTCAGGAATCTCGGTCAGCAGCAGCGCGCCGCCGGCCTGCGCCATCGCTTCCACGATCAGCACGCCCGGCATGATCGGATAGCCCGGGAAATGTCCCTGGAAGAAATACTCATTGATGGTCACATTCTTGATGGCGACGATGCGTTTCTGCGGAATAATCTCCACCACGCGGTCAATCAAAAGAAAGGGATAACGGTGCGGCAGGATGGCCATGATCTGGTTCACATCCATCGTCTGCGCGGCGGGTACTGCTGTAGGTGTCGTTTCCTGCATAGCAAGCCCGATTATACCCGTGCGTTACCTCCGAGGCAGCGGCGTCGTGGCTGCGTCAAAGAGCGCGTCCGGCAGCCCCACATTGTAGTGCACATTCTGGATGTAGCGCTGCTGCACCAGTTCCCCATTGTAATAACGGCTGATATTGAACGGTGTCTGCACCCCCTGCACCATCTGGTAGCCGTCATACTCTTCGCTGTCTTCGTCAAAATCCTTGTACGTCGCATTCCGCCAGCGGAAGACGCGGCGCAGCGGCAGGTGACTCTGCGTATCCAGCTCCAGCGTCACGTTGTCATTGCCTGCCGTGATGATGCGAATCTTGTCCGCCTGCCGCCGCCCCACCGTATCCGTTCCCATGTAGAAGACCGTCGCCGTCGGGTCCTTCATCCACACCCGCGCCACGGCTTCTACGGAATGTGCTCGCCGCCGCAACACATCCTCCACATCCTTCTCCGGAAGATACTGCCGCCCCTTGTACGTGATCTCCACGCCCTTCCCTGCGGCAAATATCTGGATGATGTCGCGCTTCTTGGTGAACTCAATGCGGTCTTCGCCGGAGGCCCGATGCATCTGCCAGAACTGCACGATCTGCTCCGTCGGCGCACCCAGGTAAAAAGACGCCGAGCGTCCCTGCGTGACCGAATCCTTCACATTCAGCCATGCCTCTCCACCCAGTGCCGTCACCATGGCCTGCAGCAGCTCGCGCCCCTTTGCATCGCCCGGATCGGCCATAGCCGCCGTGCCCGCCTGCTGCGCCCAGGCTCCTACACAACCCAGCATCAGCCACAGCAGCGCCAGACCTGCCGCCCTGCGCTTCCACCAGAATTCGCGTGACACCGTAATCGAGTCGGTCGTACTATCAGTTGCCATCATCCAAACCTTACGGGTCGCGAAGCCCTCTGCGCAACCTGTAATCATTCCCCCTCACCCAGGAGAGCTCCATGAAAATAGCCGCAATCATTGCCCGCACATTGCTTGGACTTGGATTCTTCGTCTTTGGTTTGAATGTCTTTCTGCAGTTCATGCCCGCGCCGCCGCTTTCGGGCGCCCCCGCTCAATTCTTCGGCGCCATCGCCATGCAGACGCACTTCATCTGGTTCATCGGCTTCTTCCAGATCTTCGGCGGCCTCTGCGCTCTCTCTGGCCGCTTTACCCCGCTCGGGCTCACCATCCTCTCGGCGATCCTGGCGAACATCCTCGCCTATCACCTGAGCTTCCACGTACCCGGCCTGGCTCCCGGCATCATCTTTGGCTTGCTTGACGTCTTCTGCGTATGGACCTACCGCGCCAACTTCGCAGGAATCTTCTCCTCCCCAACCAGCGTCTAACCCAGCATCCCCGCCATCCTTCCCCGGACCGCTCCCGTCGCCCCCGACAGGCGAGGGGAGCGGCTATAAGTTCCTTGCGCCAAACTTTGCGCCTCGCCTTCTATACTGGATGGTGTCCATGCAAACCTTTCAGCCCGTAGAAGAGCAACTGGAGTACCTCACCAAGGGTGCTGCCGAGATCATTCCGCTACCCGCCCTCCGCGAACGCCTCGAGCAGTCGCGCGCCAAAGGCATTCCCATGCGCGTGAAGGCCGGCTTTGACCCCACCGCGCCCGATCTCCACCTCGGCCACACCGTCCTCATCCGCAAGCTCAAGCACTTTCAGGACATGGGCCACACCGTCATCTTCCTGATCGGCGACAGCACCGCCCTCATCGGCGACCCCACCGGCCGCAATGTCACCCGCAAGCCCCTCACCCGCGAAGAGATTGACGCCAACGCCGAAACCTACAAAGAGCAGGTCTTCAAGATTCTGGACCGCGAAAAGACCGAAGTCCGTTACAACTCTGAATGGCTCGATCAACTCGGCTACGCCGGTCTCATCCAACTCTCCGCGAAAGTCACGCTTTCGCAGATGCTCGACCGCAAAGATTTTTCCACCCGCTTCAAAGCGGAACAGGACATCAGCCTTCACGAGCTTCTCTATCCGCTGGCCCAGGGCTACGACTCCGTCATGCTGAAGGCCGACGTAGAGCTCGGTGGCACCGATCAGAAGTTCAACCTGCTCATGGGTCGCGAACTTCAGCGCAAGAGCGGCCAACCTGAGCAGATCGTCCTGATGACCCCCATCCTCGAAGGCCTCGACGGCGTGCAGAAGATGTCCAAATCCCTCGGCAACGCCATCGGCATCAAGGAGCCGCCCGCCGACATGTACGGCAAGCTCATGTCCATCTCCGACGAGCTGATGTGGAAGTACTGGACCTTCCTCACCGACCTGCGCCCCGCCGAGATCGATCAGATGAAGTCCGATGTCGCCTCTGGCAAACTGCATCCCATGGAAGCAAAGAAGCAGCTCGCGCGCAGCATCGTCACTGACTTCCATTCCCAGGAAGAAGCCCACCGCGCCGACGCCAACTGGGCCCTGCAATTCCAGAAAGGCGGCGTCGCCGAAGACCTCGAAGAGGTTGCCGTTCGTCTTGAGGATGTCGCAGTTGCAGACTCAATCGCGCTGGAACGCGCCCAGGAAAACCCAAGAGCCGATATTTTCCTCCGTATTCCCAAATTAGTCGTGGCTCTCGGACTGGCGTCTTCAACCAGCGAAGCTACCCGCAAGTTAGGCGAAGGAGCTGTCAAAATCGATCAAGTCATCCAAAAAGATTTGAACTGGCGTTGCCCCAATAGGCCCGCACGGATCAATGTGCGGCTAGGAAAGCGTGCCAGAATTGCTGTGATCACATAACTCTTGCTTCTGCTTTTGTCTTTGCTCTTGCTTCTGCTTTTGTCTTTGCTTTTGCTTCTAAGGTAGGTGCGGGCTTTAGCCCGCACATTCAGAACCTGCACAAAACCGGGCTTTAGCCCCTGAGGTATTCACTCCGCTCGCATGAGCACCAATCCTCAAACGTACGCTGTCACAACCGTCTCCAACGACCGTCTTCGCATCTTTCAACGCGCGGCTAACGCCGAAAAGATGATCGAACTCCTCTTCCACTATCGCGATGAAGGCCGTTATTTGCTGCACGGCTTCGTGGTCATGCCCGATCACCTGCACGTCCTGCTCACCCCTTCGCCGCAACAAACCATCGAGCGTTGCATCCAAATGCCTGAAGGGCGGCTTTTCATTCGCTATTCGAGGAAGCTTCAAGGGCGACATCTGGCAACGCGGATTCCACGAACACCGCGTGCGTGACACTGAAGACTTCGTCAACCAACGCACCTACATCGGCATGAATCCCACTCGTAAAAACTGGAATACCTACGAATATGTGCATACCCATTTTCTTGAGCGATTGGATGCGCCGCCGGTATACCTCAGGGGCTAAAGCCCTGCTTCGTGGCCTTTGGAGTATGCGGGCTAAAGCCCGCACCTACCTCAAAACCAAGCGCGCCGTCCGCATCGAATGGCTCCCCTAGCACCCGTGACCCGAATCACTTCTTCTTGTCCTGCATGCGCGATACTCTTTCGCGCATGCGGGCTCGTCTGTTTGTAACTCTGCTCTTCGTCGCCGCCATGCCATTGGCCGCCGCCTCCAAACCACACACTGTCGCCCTCGGCGCCGCGCGCCACGAACCCTACCAGCCGCCCGATGCAGACAAAAAGCTGAAGGGCAAAGACGCCATCCTCCTCAAAATTCGCCCCCTCATCATCGACGGTCGCCAGAAGGAATGGACCACCGGCGACACCCACGACGTCACCGACCGCACCTACACCGTGCGCCGCGCCCTGCGCCTCAATGACGCTCTCCCCGGCGAAGCCCCCCACTGGATCTGGCAGCCCGGCCCCTGGCTCACCGTCGATCGCGTCACCGGACACATCGCCGCCTTGCATCTGCCCAGCTTCGATCCCGCCGTCTCTGAGGTCGTCTGGTTCCGCGATTACGCTGCCTACTGCGGCGTGAACTCCACCGCAAAATCACAAACGCTCGTCGCCGTCGTCACCCAGCTCGGCGCACGTCGAGTCATTGTGCAGCACAGCATCGGCAAGTGGGACCCGCAGCAGCACGCCCAGCCCGTATGCGCTGCGGCGCAATGGCAGCGCCAGCCCGTCCGCGTTCACCTGCAACCCACCGGCGCGCCCGCGATCGATATGGAAATTGTCGGCGCCACCTCCGCCCTCATCGAAGATGGCGACGGCCCCGACGAACAGTGACCCGATATCCCCCAAACCTCAAAACAAACTTCGCTGATGGGCCTTCATCTCCGGCGTCACATCGCGCGTCATAATAATGCTCACCGGTACTTCAACTTCTACCTCTGCTGGCTGCTCCTTGAACCTGTAGGGCTCGAATGTCCAGCGCATCACGGCCATCATGGCAGGCGCAGCCAGTATCGGATCAGGTGTGGACACCAGCCGTATGGAGTGAACCCGCCCATCAGTGCTCAGCAGAACGCGCACGACGATCGGCTCAGAGTGTCCGTTCGGACGAAATCCCAATGGCAATGCCATCGGTTGATTGGCGAGTTGTGTAGCTCTAATCGCTTCGAATTCCACATGCGTACGCTGGGCATCCACGCGAGCCATGTTGCCCTGCACTCTGAAATCGGCCGCGGTAAGCGGCATCGTCTTCAATACATCAACATGCGCTGACACCGTGGCGATAGCATTCAGTGTGATCTCCACCTGGATAGGCATCACACGCTGTTGAAACACCCCAAAAGGACTGCGCACCGCCATGAAGTTTCCAAAATCAAGCGACACCTGCAGCATGTCCTTCGCGCGCATGCAATACGTCGGAAAAGTACCCAGCGTCGGATGTGGCATATTCCGAACAGCGTGCGAGAGCATAACGCAATCCAGCGCATTGCCTCCCACCGTCTGCTGCGTCAGTTGCAGAGAGGCGCCTTCTACTTCACCTCTCTGCGGCATGGGATGTACGATCTGCCGTTCCAGAAGCTCCAGTAGAAACGGCATGCGTTCCTTTCCTTCATTACGGAAGGTGCCCTCACTGTTTACAACGGTCGTGCCCGTGAAAGAAGGACTGGTTACGGTTATCTTGCTGAGCGCCGGACCTGCCCACCACTCTTCGAGCACGCCCTTCTCGGATGGTTTTCCGGTCGCGTCAAAGAGCTGGAAACTGGCTTTGAGATACCAGGGCTTGAGCGCCGCATCATCCAGGCTGCTCAACGCCTCTGCGCGCTGAAGCCGTGCTTGCATGGCAGCCTTATCCTCTCCATGCAACTGCAAACAAAGAACAATAGCGAATAGCGCAGTGATCCATATCGAGCGTCTGATCATGCCAGCCATGGTAGCGCAAGTCTATGAAAATTGCGCCTCAACCACTCTTCCGTTCCGCATATAACACCATATGAATGAATTGTTTATGTCTTATTTCCTGCCGCCATCATAAAAAAATGTAATGCTCCCAATGGACCATGCCAGTAACCCCCATTTGCTAAACTCAATAGATGAGACGTCTTCGCGCTCTTACTCCTCTCCTAGTCCTGCTTCTCGCCGGCACCTGCCAGGCTCAGACGACTGCCCACGCGTTGCAGGCAGCCTTGCACGGCAAGTCGTTGCCCCTCCGCTGCTACTCTGCTGACCCTGTCGCTCACTACGTCTGGTCCACCGGCTCGCTGGCTCTTCAGCCGGTTGCCATCCACACGCTCGCCCTCTTCACCACGAAGACTGTGCAGATGGAAGACAGCAAGCTCCTCATCGTCGGCGAGCGCGCCACCATCGCCAGCGGCGATGAGAAGAAAAAATGGGGACAGCTCACCAAGACCCCAATGACGATTCAGATCGATGTGACCAGCGCGGACCTGGAAACCGTTCTGCCCCTCCTGCAGGACTCGTTGTTCTTCTCCACCATCGATGCCGCGCTGGAAAATCTTCCGGATGATATCGCCGCGGCGATTCCGTGGAATAACACGCTGAAGTCCGGGCAATCCATCGTCGCAAAGAATTCCATGCTGACCAACATCACTCCGCCCAAGCTGGTCGAAGCGGCTCATGCTTCAGTCTCTGCCACTGACCCGGCGCAACAGAAGCTTGCAGACGGCACCGTTGTCTACCTCACCCGGGTCTCCTCCACCGGCGCGGTAGACGGACTCTGGCTTGCGCGAGGATTGGGCGCCGGCATGGATGAGAGCGCGGCAGCCGCGGTGCACAAATACCGCTTCGAACCAGCTCAATTCGACGGACACCCAGTGGATGCTCTCGTAGCTGTCGAAGTCGCCTTTGACGCCCGCCACACTCCGTAATTGCCTCATCAGCTCACTTGGTTTGCTAAACTGCTTGGCATGCGCAGGCTGTTTCCCCTGATTATTCTTTTTCTGTTTCCGCTGGCGTCGGCGCTCTGCGCCGCACAGACAGATCTCGCTTCGTTTGAGTCTGCCATCAAAGGCAAGCCGTTTGCCTTGCGCAGTTATTCAGCAGATGCGGTGACGCGCTACAGGTGGGCAAATAGCTCGCTCACACTGCAGCCCATCACAGTACACGCGCTCAGCGCCTTTACCCCTAATTCGGTGAAGCTCAAGAAAAGTAGTCTCATCATTCGTGGCACCCGCGGAACGCTCATCGACAGCGGTAATGCTGGCAGCCCCTGGCGGCAGGTAGGCAAATCGGATACGGCTATCGAAATCGATCTGGGCGGCGCAGATCCCTCCATCATCCTTCCGATCTTGCAGGAAACTCTCTTCTTCTCTGGCGTTGAAGCCGCAGTCGCAAACCTTCCAGAAGGAAGATCGGAGAGTCTTCCCTGGAATCTCAAGAGCAAGGCCGCCGAATTATCTGCGACAGCTGCTCCTCTAAAGCTCCAGAAAACTCAATCACCCGTTTTAATCTATGCACATGAGGCCCCCTTTACCGAAGAAGCCAGACACCTGCACGTCAACGGAGTCGTAGAGGTTTCGTTCCTGGTGTCCGAAACCGGGCATCCTTCTGACCTCTGGCTGGTAAAGCCTCTCGGTTACGGTTTGGATGAATCCGCTGCAACAGCGGCTCTAACCTACCGTTTCAAACCAGCAGAAGTCGACGGGCATCCCGTCGCTACACGGGTCATACTCGAAGTAGGATTCTCCGACTAAGCCCCTGATCCCCGCAGTGCCTACTTCCCCGGCAGCGCCTTGATCGTCCGCAGCCACGTCGCTGCGAACTCCGGCCAGTGCGTCACTGGCAGCGCCCCCGGACGCAAGCCGTACCCGTGCCCGCCCTGCGCAAAGAGGTGCAGCTCCGCCTGCACCTTCGCCGCCTTCAATCCCTGGAAGTACAGCAGCGCATTCTCCTCGTGGACGGGGTCATCCTCCGCCTGCACCAGAAACGTCGGTGGCGTGCTGGCCGTGGGCGTCGCCTCCGGGCGCAGCTTCGTCAGCGCTTCATCCGCCAGATACGCCGGATAGATCACAATCGCAAAATCCGGCCGCGTACTGATCGCCGCATCTGCATCGCTCTCGCCCTT
>JARLFX010000203.1 GCA_031296355.1 Acidobacteriaceae bacterium | reverse complement strand
CTCCACAAAATTCTTCAGCACCTGCAGCCCCACCGCGCTCGACTTCTCCGGATGGAACTGCACGCCCATCACATTGCCGCGCTCCACTGCCGCGGTGAAGTCGCCACCGTAGCTCGTCGTCGCCGCCGTATCGGCAGAGACAGGCGCGCGCCACGAGTGCGTGTAGTACACAAAACTCCCCGGCGCAATGCCGCGCAGCAGCCGCGAATCCGGCCGGATATTCTCCAGCGAATTCCAGCCCACGTGCGGCGACTTCAGCTCCACGCCCTGCCACGTCGCAGGAAAATGTTCGCACTGCCTGCTGAACGCGCACAGACCATCCGTCTCCGGCGCCTCGGTCGAGCCCTCATACAGCCACTGCAAGCCAACGCAAATCCCCAGGAATGGCGTGCCTTTTGCAGCCGCCTCGCGCACAGCCTCCGTCAGCCCAAGCGTCTTCAGCAGCTCCGTAGCCTGAAAATGCCCGACGCCCGGCAGCACAATCTTCTGCGCCGCGCGCACCACCGCAGGGTCTTGCGTCACCAGCGTCTCGGCGCCCACGTACTTCAGCCCCTTCACCACGCTGGTCAGATTGCCCGCCTTGTAATCAATCACCGCGATCATATGCATGCCCTATACAGCGCTTCCGTTCAGATACCAGAAGTAGAAAAGAACCAGGCTGGCGACGAGAGAAATAATCCGCAACCATCTGCGCCCAAACCAGCTAAAAATAAATCCCACCAACGAAGCCAGCGCACCCCAGGCCACATACCAGCCAAGATTGCTCACGTGCCCGTACAGCCCGTTCCACTTCGCCGCAACATGCCAAAGGCCGAAGACCAGCGCCAGCGACACGAGGTTGCCTGCTACTCCGATGCCAAATAAGCCAAGTCGTATTCTCGACCAGATCATTGCGAATACTTCCCTTCATCATGGTAGTCAGACTGCCCGCGTTGTAGCTAATGGCCGCAATTACGTCTGTAGAACCTTTTCATTGTTTCCACGAATCCAACGCGCAACTTGGGTGAGAGCTGGAATACACAGCACCTTCACAAATAGTCCAAAATCCTTTCGATCGAAGGTGTGCACATTTACACCTATCGCAATACCAAGTGACACAAACGGCAGAAGCCACATCGGAAGAATTGCCCATTTCCGGCGCTTAGTACCCACCAGAAATGCAGGGAATAAAAGAATCAATGGACTACAGATAAACCAGAATGACACGCTGGAAGACTCTGAGCTATTCCATGCCGCAGCGCAGAGAAAAAACCAAGTAGCAAAAGCCGCGCATACTCCTGCTGGAATAAAAAAGATCACAGCAATGTCTGTTCGGTTCATTACGCTATACCTTTCGACTCCACTTACAGCAGCCCCTTCGTGCTCGGCAGCATCTCCCGCATGCGCTCGTCTTTGCTGCAGGCCGCGCGCATCGCCCGTGCGAACGCTTTGAAGATCGCCTCAATCTTGTGATGATTACTGCGCCCGTACATCGTCTTCACGTGCACGTTCGCCTTCGCGCCGCGGGCAAAGCCGTCAAAGAAATCCGCCAGCAGCTCGCTCTGAAAATCGCCCACCAGCCGCACCTTCACCTTGTCGTCCACCACGTACGCCACACGCCCGCTCAGATCCACCGCGGCCACGGCCAGCGTCTCATCCATCGCCATCACAAAATATCCGGCGCGCATGATGCCCTTCTTGTCGCCTAGCGCCTTCAGAAACGCTTCGCCCAGCGCAATGCCGACGTCTTCCACGGTGTGGTGCTGGTCCACGTCCAGATCGCCGGTGCACTTCAGCGTCAGGTCAAACGCGCCGTGCCGCGTGAACAGCTCCAGCATGTGATCAAAAAAACGTATGCCGGTCGAGACGGTGTACTTGCCCTCGCCATCGACGTTCAGGCGCAGCGCAATCTGCGTCTCCGTGGTGTTGCGCTTGATGGTTCCAACTCGTGCTCGTGCCATCGTCCTATTGCCCTCAGGGGCTAAAGCCCCTCTTCAATTTACCGCTCTACGGCACGGCTGAAGCCGTGCCCTTAACGAAAGCAATTACTCCGCCTTCCAACTGATGTCCGCGAGCGATTGCTTCAACGCCTCAATCCCCCGCGTTACATGCTCTGCAATGCCGATGGTGATGCGCACATTTCCCTCGCAGCCGGGATCGCTCGAGCGGTCGCGCAGCAGCACGCCGTGTTCGCGCATTGCCGCGACGAGTTCCTTGTGCTTCGAACCGATCTTCATCAGGATAAAGTTCGCGTGGCTCTTCCAGTAGAAGACGCCCAGCTTTTCCAGCGCCAGTTCCATCCGCTGCCGGCCCTCCAGCACCTGGTTGGTATACCACTGCAGATACGCTTCGTCCGCGAGCGCCACCGGCAGACAATCCAGCGCCACGCCGTTCACGTTGTATGGCGAGCAAACCTTGCGCAGCGCATGCACCAGCTCCGCCTGCCCTGCCACCATGCCCAGCCGCAGATTCGCCAGCCCGTACGCCTTTGAAAATGTGCGCCCCACCAGCAGGTTCGGCACCGCGTCGATATCGCCCAGCGTCGTCTCGCCGTGGAAGTGGTAGTACGCCTCGTCCATCAGCACAATTGCATGCGGAGCAGCGGCACAGATCTTCAGAATCTGTTCGCGCGGAATCACAGAGCCCGTCGGATTGTTCGGCGACGAGATAATGATCGCCTTCGTCCGCGGCGTGATCGCCGCCATCACTCCGGCAAACGGAAACTGCAGCGAAGCATCGCTGGGCACGCGCACAAGGTTCTTCGTCATCATGCTGATGCTGATGTCGTACATGAAAAATCCCGGCACCGCGATGATCGCTTCGTCCTGCGGATCGAGATACGCCGCGCAGAGCAGATGGATCGCCTCGTCCACGCCGTTGGTCAGCAGCACCTGCTCCGGCTTCAGGCCAAAGTGCGCCGCCGTTGCGATCTCGCCATGCTCGCGCTCGGGATACTTCGTGAGTCCCGCAGCCGTGATCTGCTGCAGCCGCTCCAGCACCCGCGGCGAGGGCGACACCGTGTTCTCGTTGAAGTCCAGCCGCAGCAACTCGCGCGCGGCCAGCGGCGGATGATACTCCGGCATCGCGGCTACAAGCGCACGCGGCACTACCGTCTGTGTCTTTGTCGCAACGCTCATGCTCGCGCTCCCTTCTTCTTCATGCGCACGCCAACGCTTGCCGCATGGCCCACCAAACCCTCTGCCTCAGCCAACACAATCGCGTGCGGCCCCAGCCGCGCCAGCCCGGCGCGCGTGTACTCCTGCACAGTAATTACCTTGAGAAAATCCAACACGCTCAGCCCGCCGCGCACACGTCCAACGCGCCCCGTGGGCAACACGTGGTTCGTGCCGGAGACGTAATCGCCCATCGACTGCGGCGAATAATCGCCCACAAAAACCGAGCCCGCATTCTTCACCCACTTCAGATCGTCAGCCGAATCCACCGTGAGATGCTCGGGTGCCAGGCGGTTTGTGATCGCACGGGCCTCGGCCACACTCTTCGTTACAAAGATCGTGCCGCGCGCCGCGATGGAAATCTTCGCCAGCGGATTATTCTTCGCCTGCAGCTTCACCTCTGCTGCCACCGCCTCCGCCAGCCGAACCTTGCTCGTCACCAGTACCGCCAGCGTTTCGGGATCATGCTCGGCCTGCGCCACCAGGTCCGCCGCAATGCCCGCGGCGTCGCCGTGCTCGCTCGTTACCACAATCTCCGTCGGGCCCGCCGGCATGTCGATGCCGCACTCGCTGGACGCAATCACCTTCGCCGCCGTCACGTACAAATTGCCGGGGCCCACAATCTTGTTCACCCGCGCAATCGTCTCCGTGCCATACGCCATCGCGGCAATCGCCTGCGCGCCGCCCACGCGATAGAACTCGGTCACGCCCGCCAGATACGCAGCGGCCATCGTCTCCCGCGCAGGCTTCGGCGAACACACCACAATGCGCTCCACGCCAGCGACCGACGCGGGAATCGCCGTCATCAGCAGCGTCGAAGGCAGCGGATAGCGCCCGCCCGGTACATAGCAGCCGACCGACTCCAGCGGGCGAATGATCTGCCCCACCTTCACGCCCGCAATCGGCGTGCGCGTCCACTCTTTCGGCTTCTGCGCTTCGGCGAAGTCGCGAATATTCTTCGCTGCAATCAGCATCGCTGTCTGCAGCTCCGGCGAGATCGCGTTCCACGCCGCCTTCATCTCCGTGCGCGTCACCAGCAACGCACTGCCGCTCTTCAGCCCATCCAACTTGCGCGCATACTTCAGCAGCGCACGGTCTCCCTTGCTCTGCACATCGCGCAGGATCGCGCGCACGACCGGCTCCACGCTTGCCGTGGTGACTGCGCCACGCTGTTCCAGCGATTGCAGCAGCTTCTCCGCTACTCTTCCGGTCGTACGAACGATCTTCATTGCGCTTCCTTCTCTTGCAGATACAGCGTTGGTTACAGAACGACTTTGCTCAGCGGATACTCCACGATGCCCGTCGCTCCAGCCGACTTCAGCTTCGGAATCACATCGCGCACCGCGCTCTGCTCCAGGATGGTGTTCAGCGCCACCCAATTCGGATCGTGCAGATGCGAGACTGTCGGCGAGTTCAGCGCAGGCAGCACACCCAGCACAGCATCTAGATCCGTTTTGCGCACGTTCAACATCAGGCCCACCTGATTCTGCGCGTCGATGGCGGCGTTCAGCATCAGCGCCAGCGTCTGGATCTTGTTGCGCTTCCACTCATCCTTGAACGAGCTCTTGTTGGCGATCAGCTGCGTCTCAGACTCCATCAGCGTCTCAATGATGCGCAGATTGTTCGCGCGCAATGAGCTGCCCGTCTCCGTGACTTCCACAATCGCGTCGGCCAGCGTCGGCGGCTTCACTTCCGTCGCGCCCCAGCTGAACTCCACCTTCACCGGAATATTCTTCTCCGCAAAATAGCGCTTGGTGAACTCCACCAGCTCCGTCGCAATCGTCTTGCCGGCGAGGTCTTCCGGCTTCTGGAACGGCGAATCGTTGGGCACGCACAGCACCCACTTCACCTTCTGCCGGCTCACCTTGGAATAGGTCAGGCTGGTCACATACTCCACGTCCGTCTGGTTCTCCATCACCCAGTCATTGCCGGTCAGGCCGGCATCCAGCGCGCCGTGCTCCACGTAGCGCGCCATCTCCTGCGCGCGCACCAGCATGCACTCGATCTCCGGATCGTTGATGGATGGGAAGTAGCTGCGGCCGCTGGGATAGATCTTCCAGCCCGCGCGCTCAAACAGCGCAATGGTTGCGTCCTGCAGGCTGCCCTTGGGGATGCCGAGCTTCAGTTTGTTCGCCATTATTTGCCTGCTTTCACGTCGATATTTTTGGTGAAACAGCTTACCGTGCCCTCGTGGCACACCAGACCGTCGCCCTCAACCTCCACGCGAAACAGCAGCGTGTCGTTGTCGCAGTCGGTGGCGGCGCTGACGATCTTCAGCCGGTTGCCGCTGGTCTCGCCCTTCATCCAGAGCTTGTTCCGCGAACGGCTCCAGAAGGTGACGAATCCCGTCTCCAGCGTCTTCTTCCAGCTCTCTTCGTTAAGGAATCCGAGCATCAGCATCTCGCCCGTCTTCGCGTCCTGCACAATTCCGGGGACCATTCCCTCGGTCTTGGCAAAGTCAATCTTGATCTCGTCGCTCATTGTGTTCTCTCTCTCTTTTCTGCTGCAGATTTCTTTCCGCCGGCGCGCCCAATTCCTGTACGCGTAAAAAGGCCCGCTGGCGTAAGCGCTGCAGCGGGCCTTTTGTGATTCTGTGTGTATCCGGTCTTGAGCTCTTAAGCCGTCACACCGGTGGCCGCCACTGCGCTGTGCGCATGGTGATGATGGTGGCCGTGATGATGGATGGCGAAACTCATATGTATTAAAGCTATTCGACAGCCCCATCCTTGTCAATCACCACACACTCCATTACGCTTGTCTGCACTCCCCCATACCTTTTGTTGGAGATATCCATGCGAACCCACCTCGGATTCCGCGCAGCCCTCGGCTTGCTTGCCCTCACCCTCACCCTGCCGTCGCTCGCTCAGACCGCCGCAGCCCCCGCCACCCCAAAGAAGCCCCAGACCATCGCCGAAAAGATCGCCGCCAACAAAGAAAAGATGGACATCAACACCGCCACGCCCGCGCAGCTCAAATCCCTGCCCGGCATGGGCGATGCCTACGTCGCCCGCATCATCGCCGGACGCCCCTACACCGCCAAAAATCAGCTCGTCCAGCGCGGCATCCTCCCAGCAGACGCCTACGCCGCCATCTCTGACCTCATCGTCGCCCACCGGCCTAAAAAGTAGCCGCCGCACGCCACACTCGCCGTTCGCTACTTCCCAAAGCGAACGGCGATGTCATTTTCACCGCATTACCCCGCATTCCGCCATCGCATCACGTCCACAATGCGCCATAATAAAAATCAAGATTCTGTTATTGCTGCTCCGGCAACCCGGGCCAAAAGTTAACCGAGCTGCGCCGTCCAAAACTCCAAGCACTCCACTAAGGATTTCTTGATGCTCAAGCGCCTCTCGCCCTCCGCCTGCCTGATTGCCCTGTTCGCCCTGCCCTTCCTGCTCTCCGCCGCCCATGCAGGCCAGCTAAACCGCGTTACCGAAGCCGTCGATGCCGCGCAGGGCCGCGCGCTCCCCGGCCATCTGCCGCGCTGGTCATCCTCCAGCAACGATCTCGGCGTCATCGCCGATGTGCAGCTCGATCACCTCACCGTCGTCCTTGCCCGCTCCGCCGCCCAGCAGGCTGCGTTTGAGCAGTTCCTTGACGACCAGCAGAACCCCGCCTCGCCCAACTACCACCACTGGCTCACCCCGCAGCAGGTCGGCGTGCAGTTTGGCCTCACCGATCACGACATCGCCGCCGTCACCGGCTGGCTCACCGGGCAGGGCCTGCGCGTCGACGCCGTCTCGCCCGACCGCACCCGCATCACCTTCAGCGGCCCCAGCGGCAACGTGGCGCGCGCGCTCGGCACCCAGTTTCACCGCTACCAGGTCGCCGTTGGCTCTGCCCAGCAGCAGCGCATCTCCATCGCCAGAGCGCCCGTGGTCCCTGCCGCGCTTGCCGCCGTCATTGCCGGCTTCCACGGCCTCTCTGAAGAGCGCCTGCAGTCGCAGAGCCACATCGATCCCATCCAGGGCACACTCCCGCAGTCAGCCTCCGGCATCACGCCGCAATATACCTCCAGCACAGGCTCGCACTACCTCACGCCCAACGACTTCGCGACCATCTTTGACATCAATCCGGTCTACAACTCCGGCGTCAACGGCAGCGGCGTCAAAGTCGCCATCATCGGCCGCTCCCGCATCAACACACCAGACATCACCGCCTACCAGACCCTCATGGGGCTCTCCACCTCCGCTCTGCCCGTCGTCATCATCCCGCCCACCGGTCTCGATCCCGGCATCGCTTCTGACCAGGGTGAGCAGACGCTTGACGTCAACCGCGTGATGGGCACCGCCCCCGGTGCCGGGGCTGACCTCGTCATCAGCGGAGACTCCACCACCATCGACGGCCTCACCGTCGCCATGCAGCATGAGGTCAACACGCTCGTCGATCCCATCATGACCATCAGCTATGGCTCCTGCGAGGTCGGCGCATCCGCCGCTGTTACCTACTACAACAGCCTCTTCAGCGCCGCCGCGGCTGAAGGCATCACCACCTTTGTCTCCTCGGGCGATTCTGCCGCCTCCGGCTGCGCGTCCGATGGCGTTCTCCCCGTCGCCTCTACCCAGGTGCTCGCCATCAACTTCCTCTGCTCCAGCCCGTATGTCACCTGCGTCGGCGGCACTGAGTTGAACGACAGCGCCAGCCCAGCGAGCTATTGGAGCACCACCAATAGCAGCAGCTTAGCGTCAGCCCTCCACTATGTCCCCGAAGGCGCGTGGAATGAGCCGCTCTCCTCCACCAACTCCTACCAGGTGCTCGGCACCGGCGGCGGTCCCAGCATCTACCTCACCAAGCCCAGCTGGCAAACCGGCGTTGGCGTTCCCGCGGATGGCGTCCGCGATACGCCAGACCTCTCCCTGCCCTCCGCCGGACACGACGGATACTTCACCTGCTATCAAAATAGCTGCGCCGGCGGCCACTTCTACGCTTTCTTCGGCACCTCGGCGGCGGCGCCCAGCATGGCCGGTATCATGGCCATGGTCGTGCAGAAGCTCGGCCACGCGCAGGGCAACTTCAACCCCACCATCTACCGCCTCGCCGCCTCTACCGCCCTCGGCGTCTTTCATGACGCTTCGCCCGCCAGCATGAGCGTCTCTACCTGCACCGCCGCCACAGCCGGCATGTGCAACAACAGCACCCCCAGCACCACCGCTCTTACCGGCGGCCTGGCGGGCTATCCGCTGACCACCGGCTACGATCTCGCGACCGGCTGGGGCTCGGTCGATGTGGCCAATCTCATCACCGGCGTCTCGTCCAACTTCATCGTCAGCTCCGGCAGCGCCTTTGCCGTCAGCGCGGGCAGCACCGCTACCAGTTCCTTCACCATCACCTCACAGAATGCCTTTGCCGGCGCCGTCACCCTCACCTGCGCTCTCACCGGCTTCCCCTCCACGGCAAGCAACATCGCGCCCACCTGCTCCATCGCGCCCTCCAGCGTTACGCTGACCAGCGGCTCCTCCGCCACGGTGACGCTCACCATCGGCACCACCGTCCGCCACGCCGCAGCCTCGCCCGCCACCGCTGGCTTCACCGCCCTGGGAGCCTTCACCTGCCTGCTCCTGCTGGCCATGCCACTCGCCCTGCGCAAACGCCTCCCTGCCATTCTCCCCTTGATTCTGCTTGCAGCAGGCCTCACCGCCCTCTCCGGCTGTGGCGGCAGCGGCAGCGGCGGCGGCTCCGCGGCAGCCACCGGCACCAATCCCGGCGCCTACCAGGCCACCGTCACCGGAGCCTCCGGCTCCTACACCGCCAGCGGAACCGTAATCTTCACCGTCAATTAGCCCAACGCGACCCCGCACAACGGCATACTGCCCTCGTGCGTCTAAAGACACAGGGTAACTCTGATAATCTGTCTTTTGGTGCATCCTCTGGGGGTTTTCAAGTGAAAGTAAGTGTTTGGACGTCCGCTCTGTCGGTTGCTGTTCTACTGACAGGCGCGACATGGATGAAGGGTCAGGTCAAGACGCAGTCTCAGTCCATCCCGGACGCGCCCGCGCCGCAGACGGCCCGTGCCCCCCTTTCGCCCGTCTTCAGCGGCGTTACGCCCGGCGCAGGCACCACCGCTGACGACAGCGGCATTGGCGAGCACGCTGCGCCGGATCCATCTGCGCCGCCAACCTCCCTGCCCCAGTCGCCCACACCCGCGGCGGACAACTCCGCCGACCAGACCCCGCCAGAGAGCCTGCCCGCCACCGGCGAAGGCGCAGCCACGGTCAACAAGATCTACCGCGTCCGCACCACCTTCGTCGAAGTTCCCGTCACCGTGAAAGACAGCAAGGGCAACCTCGTCCCCGGCCTCACCTGGCGCAACTTCCGCATCCTCGAAAACGGCCAGCCCCAGCGCATGGCCCTCTTCACCGTCGATCCGTTCCCCATCTCTGCGGCCATCGTCATTGACCAGAGCCTCCCGGCAGACACCATGAAGAAGGTGAATGATTCGCTCGCCGCATTGCAGGGCGCATTCACTCCGCAGGACGAGCTCGCCATCTACACCTACAACAATGGCCCGCAGCTCCGCACCCAGTTCACCGGCGCGCAGAGCGAGCGCGTCAGCGTCGTGCTGCAGACCATGAAGACCAAGGGCCGCGACATGGGCGTCCCCGTCAACTCCGGCCCCATGGCTGGCGGTATCAGCATCAACGGCAAGCCCGACTTTGACAACAACCCCACCATGCACCCGCATAACAACGGCACCTTCATCACCATCCCCAAAGAGGTCCACACGCTCAACGACGCCATCCTGGCCGCCGCCACTGAGGTCTCCAGCCGCGGCGCTGGCCGCCGCCGCATCGTCTACGTGATCTCCGACGGCAAGGAGCAGGGCTCCAAGTCCAGCTTCAAGGAAGTGAAGCAGTATCTGCTCACCAACAAGGTCTCCGTTTACGCCACGCTGGTCGGCGACTCCGCCACCTGGGGTCTCGGCTTCCTCGATCACGCCCACATCCCTTTCATGATGCGTGACAACATCCTGCCGCAGTACGCAGCAGCCACCGGTGGCCAGGTGGACGCCGAGTTCCGGCAAAACTCCATCGAGACCAGCTTCGCGCGCATCGCCGAAGAGGTCCGCCTGCAGTACACCATCGGCTACAACAGCCACGTCTCCACGCTGGATAGCCGTTACCGCACCATCGAGGTTCAGGTCACACGCCCCGGCCTCACGGTGATCGCGCGTCCCGGCTACTATCCCACGGCGGCGCCACTTCACCCTTGACGCATCGTGTCATCGGGCATTCACATCAGGCTGGCAAACTGAATCCACTCAGATTGCCAGCCTGAGTTGTCTGAGATCATCTTTTCTCTCACCGCACGGCCAGCACCTAAAATAAAACTGTGAACTCTCTGCACCACATCTTCTCGCTCGGCCACGCCGCCGCGCTGCTTGGTTGCGGCTCCGCTCTCTTCTGGGGTGGAGGCGACTTCTACGGCGGAGTAGGCGTTCGCGCCGCCGGCGGCACCATTCGCGCCTCGCTCAAGCTCATCCTGCTCGCCCACTTCGTCAGCCTGGTGCTCGTCGCCGGCGTCGCGCTCGCGTTGCACATGCCATTCCCCCACGGGCCCGCCCTGTGGTGGGGCCTCGGCAGTGGAGCAGCCACCGCCCTGGGCCTCATGTGGTTTTACGTCGCCCTCTCCATGGGCAACATGGGCCCCGCCGCCGCCATCTCCGGTCTGCTATCCGCCGGCATCCCCGCCTTCGTCGGCATGCTCAGCCAGGGAGCCCCCGCCACCCTGCAGGGCATCGGCTTCCTCGCCGCCGCGGCCTCCATCTGGATGATCGCCGCAGGCACCCCCGGCGACCGGGTCAGCCGCCACACCCTCACCCTCAGCATCCTCGCCGGTGTCTCCTTCGGCGTCTACTTCATTGGCCTGCGCATGGCCAATAGCGCGGGCATCCTGTGGGCCATGGCCGCCACCCGTATGGGCAGCGTCGCCGTTACCTCCATCGGACTCGCCGTGATGGCGCTGGTCTATCGCAAAGGCCCCAAAGAGCCGCGCTTCACCCGCCGCGCCGCGCGCTTCGCCATGATGACCGTACTGCTGGATACCGCCGGCAACATGATGTTCATCGCCGCCACCCGCGCCGGTCGCCTCGATGTCGCCTCTGTGCTTGCCTCGCTCTACCCCGCCTCCACCATCCTGCTGGCGGCGTGGCTGCTGCACGAGCATCCCACCGCCCGCCAGCGCTGGGGCATGGCCCTGGCACTCGCCGCCGTGGTGATGATTACGCTCTAAAACTTCAGCACGGATTACACGGGAAAAACGGATCAAAGCGGATTTAAAACCTTAAGAATTTAATTCTTTAAGTTTTTGATCCGTACTTATCCGTCGTTTCCGTGTAATCCGTGCTGAAGTTTTGCTCTTAGAGCTTCGCGACCTTCGGATCAAAATTCGGCTTGGGATACGCGAGCTTCAATCCGCTCATCGCCTCAACCAATATCTCTGAGATCACCATGTTCCGGTAGTTCTTGTTGTCCGCCGGCACCACGAACCACGGCGCCTGCTTCCGGCTGGTATGCGTCAGCAAATCTTCATACGCCCTGGTGTACTGCTTCCAGAACAGCCGCTCACGAAAGTCCGCGTCAGAGATCTTCCATTGCTTGTCTTTGTCGTCCAGCCGCGACTGCAATCTGCGCCCTTGCTCGGCATGTGAGATATGCAGAAAAAACTTCAGGATCACCACGCCGCTGTCAGCCAGCATCTCTTCAAACTCGTTGATGTGGCCCAGCCGCTGGCGTACCTTCTCTTCCGTGATGATCTTGTGCACCCGCGGCGCCAGCACATCCTCATAGTGCGAACGGTTGAAGATGCCGATCATCCCGCGCTGCGGTACCTGCGCATGCACGCGCCACAGAAAGTCGTGCTCTGCCTCTGGCGGCGTGGGCACCTTGAACGATGCCACGTTGCAGCCCTGCGGATTCACTCCGGAAAATATGTGACGGATGGTGCCGTCTTTGCCTGCCGTGTCCATGCCCTGCAGCACGATCAGCAGCGCCCGCTCCCGGCTTGCGTAGAAGACTTCCTGCAGTGTCTCCAGCTTGCTGCGCTGTTTATCCAGCACATCCTTGGCTTGCGCTTTGCTGTCAAAGGAGGCAGGCGGCTGCGTGCGCGCACGAGACAGCCGCACCTTCTCGTGTGGCTTAACCAGATACGGCGACCGAATCTTCATAATCGGCTCTTTAGAAATACAGGGAAAGAATCGGTTGCTACTTCAGCGGTGTAACGTGCTCGTCCGCCTTCGGTGTGGAGGCCTGAGCAGTCTCCACTGGCGCGGCAGGCGGCGCTGCCTTCGGCTCGTCGTTAATGCCCTTCAGTCCATCCTTAAATCCCTTGAAGCCTTCGCCCAGTCCCTTGCCCAGCTCAGGCAGCTTCTTGCCGCCGAACAAAAGAATAGCGATCACGCCAACTACGATCCAATGCCAGGGTGCCATTTCCATACGAAATCTCCTGCCGACCCGGTCAGTGCAATTCAGAAACGCACGTTACCGGCCAAATCGGTTGGCTTTATTGTCGCACAAACCCACCTTGGCATGATTCCGCCGCACCCTACGCACGCAATCACTTTTCCGCCCCATCCAACGCTCAAATCCGCCCCTGCCCGCGCTTTCCACCCGCCAAACGGTATATCCTTTGAAGTGTTCCCTATGGAGGGCGTTTGAGAGTGGATGCATACGCAGCGCAAGGCCTGAACCTGCGCCTGAATCGATGGATATTGGCCCCGTCTGTGGGCTTGATGATGTTAGTATTGGCTGCCGCGATGCCCGCGCGCGCCCAGAGCTCCACCACCACAAGCTCCAGCGACGGCCCCGTGGCGCATGGCACCATTGCCACTGCCGCGCCGGTCACCTACGACAATCGCTACGAACTCTACGGCGGCCTCAGCTATATGAACTTCACCGCTGGCCCCTTCGCCATCCCGCGCATGAACATGGGCGGCGGCGAGATCATGGGTACCTACTGGCTCAAGGGCCTCACCTCACACGTCGGCCCCGGTCGCCTCGGCCTTGCAGCCGATGTCCGCGGCGAATACGGCACCACCCAGACCGGCCCCAACCACGTTGGCCTGCACCGCACGCTGGTCTTCCAGAACATGGTCATGGGCGGCTTCCAGATGCGTGGCCCTAAAAACCAATTCTTCGCCCTCGGCCTGCACGGTCTCGGCGGCATCTCCTGGGGCAACTTCTCCCACGGAACCCTGCCCGCCGCGCCACCTGAAGCGGTCGGCCTCTACACCAACCGCAGCGCCCCCATCGGCGCCATCGGCGTCAGCCTGGATATCAACCAGAGCAAGCGCTTCGCTATCCGCCTCTCGCCCGATCTCATGCTCTCGCACTTCGGCGAGGCAACGGACACTAACTTCGCCATCTCCGGCGGCATCCTCTATCGCTTCGGCAAATAGAGCTTGCAGCAATCAAAACGAAACGGCCGCACTCATCGAGTGCGGCCGTTTCATTTAAGCTTTGTCACCCTATTCGCAGCGCCTCTGCAGCACGCAGCGCCAGGCCATGCGCCACCGAGGTAAATTCGTTTCCACCGCGCATCCGCTCTGCTCCAACCCGGTTGGCGAAGATGCGCCGCACAGCCGGCACAAACGAACTTCCCCCGGTAAGAAAAACGCGGTCTACGTCGCGCCGGTCAACGCCTGCTGTCTGCAATAGCGAATCGATGCACTGCTCGATAGCTTGCAGATCATCCCGGATCCAGCCTTCAAAATCATTGCGCGTGACCGGAATCCGCAGATCCAGCCCACCGTCGCGAAAACGAAACTCCGCGTTCTCATCGCGCGAGAGTTCCAGCTTCACCCGTTGCACTGCCTGGTGGAGCTGATAGCCGAGATCTTCGTCAATGATGGCCATCAGCGCGGCAATCTTCTCCGGCTCCAGCGCCCGGATATGCGCAGTCCGCAATATCTCCCGCACATTGTTGGTACGCAAAAATGAGAGATAGTGCCAGCGTTCCAGGTTGGCATAGATCCACGCCGGCACCGCCGGCATCAGCTTATGCAGCGAGCGCGCCTCAGAGCTCGAACCCAGCGCCGGCGAGACCAGTTTGTTCACCAGCCGCGCATCAAACGCATCCCCCGCAAGCCCAACCCCGCTATTCCCCAGCAGATCCTGCGCGGTGCGGCCACGACGGCGAACCTCCGGCCCCACCCGAAGCAGAGAAAAGTCGCTCGTGCCGCCACCGAAGTCGCCAATCAGGATCAGTTCATCGTGGTCCAGTGTGGATTCGTAGGCGTACGCGGCAGCGATAGGCTCCAGCTCAAACTCCACGCGCTCAAACCCGGCAAGAGCAAATGCCTCGCGCAGCCGCGACACGGCATAGTCATCATCTTCAGTCGTCTCCGCTCCAACAAACCGCACCGGCCGGCCCACCATTGCATAGCCGATGGGCCGCTCAAACTGCCGCTCTGTATGTTTGCGCAGGTCGCCAAGTATGCGCGCAATCAAGTCTTGCAGCGTGTGGCGGCGTCCAAAAACTTCAGTTCCCGTCAGCAGCTTGCTGGGCAGATGGGATTTGAGCGACTGGATCAGCCGCCCTTTCTCCTCCGCTTCAAGATAGCGCTCAATCGCAGCAGAGCCTGTCAGCGAATGGGTTCGCCGCGCTCCTGCCGCTGAGCGCATCTGTTCAAAATAGACAACGGAACGCGATGCTCCGCCCGTCGGAAATTCCGTGAACCGGACAGGCGAATCCGCCGCTGCGAGCGCCACGGAACTGTTGGTGGTTCCAAAATCGATTCCAACAGCATCCAGGCTATCCCGCGTCTTCTGCATTTCACTATTATGTCGCAGCGCAACGGCGGAATCTGTTTCTGCCTCTGCCAACAATGGGAGCTGCGAACGATTCGCCGTCCGCGCAGGCCCCTACTGCACGATCACGCCACACGCGATGCGGTTCCCTGCATTCCCGGTCGGGTCGGTCATCATGTCGTCCTTGTGATCGTGAATGACAAGCGCCGTCCCGCCATTGGCAAAGATAGACGTTGGTGCAAAGGGATCCATCGACAGGTAATTCACCGTGAAATCTGCCGTACCGGTGTGCGTCTCGCCGATGGTCAGGTTCCCCGGCATATCGCCGTTGTGGTGCCCCATCGGATTCTCCATGCCATGCTTCTTGCCATCGGGATTAAAGTGCCCGCCCGCGGTCTTGAAGTCCGGCGCATCGCACTTCGGAAACTGGTGGACGTGCACCGCATGATCGCCCACCGGCAGATTCTTCGCGGCAATGTGAATATGCACGCCCTTCTTCTGCTGCGTGAAGGTGGCAGTGCCCACATCCGTGCCATCGCTGGCGTGCAGCGCGACAACAACTTTCATCTTTGGTGAAGACTTGGCCTGCGCCGTGGTAGCAAACAATCCAGCGGCCAGCATGACGACGGTTGCAACAGCAATGCGTTTGGGAAGCATGGTCTCTCCTTCAATCTCGTAATACTGACTTCATGATATGAGATGCAGTCTACGCCAGCGTGCGCGCATCCGGCGTCAGATACTCCGGCCCCACCGGGTCCAGCACGTGCTTCGCCACAATCGCGTCGATAGCCTCCATCGCCGCCCCGTCGATCGTCCACCCGAAGCACGCCGGAATACTCTCCAACTGCTGCGGTTTGTGCCCGCCCAGCAGCGCCACCGTATGCGGCGAACGATCCAGTATCCAGCGCACCGCCAGCTCCACCACGCTCTTGCCGTAATGCTCCCGCGCAAACGCCGCCAGCTCCGCCGTGGCCGCGGCATACTGCGCCAGCCGCGGCGGCTGAAACTTCGGATCAAAACTGCGAATATCCGTAAACGTGCTCACCGCCGTGATCCTGCCGGAGAGCATGCTGCGGCATAGCGCGCTATACGCCAGCGTCACAATTCCCTGCGCATCGCAGTACGGCAGCACGTCCTGCTCCACCGCGCGCTCGTAGATGTTGTATGGCGGCTGATTCGATGCCAGCGGCGCAACGCTGCGAAAAGCCTCCATCTGCGCCGGCGAACAATTCGATACGCCCAGCGCCTTCACCTTACCCGCATGCAGCAGCGGCAGCAGCGCCTCCGCCACCTGCTCCATCGGCACCAGGGTATCCGGCCAGTGCAGCTGGTACAGGTCCACATACTCCACGCCCAACCGGCGCAGCGAACGCTCCAGCTCTTCCCCGATGAACCGCGGCGAAGCATTCGCCACCACGCGCCCCAGTTCCGGCTCGCGCCCCGCGCTTGGCCTGGTTTCACGGTCCAGCCCAAACTTTGTCGCGATGTAGTAATCCTCGCGCTTGCCCCCCGCTGCGATATGCTCGCGCAGCGCCTCGCCCACCACCGTCTCCGCATTGCCCGCGCCATAGATGGGCGCGGTATCGATCAGGTTCACGCCATACTCCAACGCCTTGCGCAGGCAGGCAATCGACTCCGCCCGGTCCACGTTCGCCCACTCCCCCGCCCCAATCGCCCACGTCCCCAGCCCGATGCGCGAGACGCTACGGCCTTCAATGCTCAAAGTTTCCATAGCACCACCGTACCAACTCCCAGCGCTGGCGAAAAGTCCGCCCTTCCATTTATCCGTTGCCGCGGCAGCGTGCGTGAACTACCTTTGCAGGAACTTCACCAGAATGTAGGCATTCACCAGCATCAGCGCCGCAGAGGGCAGAGTCTGCACCACGCTGTCGTGCATCTTGACCCGCACGCCGAAGCCGATGAGCATCAGGAGAGACAAGCCTGCTGATGAGATCAGGAGCGCTGGCCGCCACTTCAATCCCACCAGCAATCCCGCTCCGCCCAGGATCTCCAGAAATCCCGTCAGCAGTCGCAACCGCTCTAAGCCGAATCGTTGAAAATCTTCCACCATCGACATCGAGGACAGGCACAGCCCGCCATAGATCAGAAACGTGATGCTGGAGGCGCAGACCAGAAGCGTCAGGAAATTCAAGATTGGAACTTCCCCGAATAGGCCGCATACACAAAGAGCGAGAGCAGCAGCAAGCCAAGCGAGGGCATATACCGTTGCCAGGCATGCTTCGCCCTGAAATGGGCAATCTGCGCGCAGAGCATCAGTAAGCCCATTAGCAGCGCCGACGCAGGTACCAGCGCCGGATACCAGATGCCAGCAACCAGCAAGGTGGAAAGGGCTATCTTGGCGGCGCCTACGGCATTTCTCAGCACGTCCGGCAGCCCGTATTCGTGGAACTCGGTCACGATATTCGGGAGCCGTACGATCCATACGAACGCGATGGCCAGGGCAATAACAACTTGCGCGCAAATTGCGACACTGTGCATGGTTGAGTCTGCTTTCTCTCGGGGGTGAAATTGCTTGTGCCCAGGTATGCTGCCAGCAACTCTGGCTAACGCGGAGGGGGAGTGAGTTCACCCTACTCCTCTTTGGTAGAAACTGGCCCGAGAGTGCTCTTTCATGTGGGGAGGGGTACTCGAAACAGAAAAATGCCCACTCCAGCAGATTTCGCCGGAATGGGCATGATGTTGTTGCGAGCGATTCGCCGTGCAGGGCCTACTTCAGTTCGAGGCCTGCGAAGAAGTAGCCGATCTCAAATGCAGCCGTATCTTCTGCGTCCGAGCCGTGAATGGCGTTCTCGCCAATCGACGCGGCGAACTGCTTGCGGATGGTACCTTCGTCTGCCTTCGACGGGTCAGTCGCGCCCATCAGCTTGCGCAGGTCGGCGATGGCGTTGTCCTTCTCCAGCACCATGGGCACGATGGGGCCGGATGCCATGAACTTTGTCAGCTCGCCGAAGAACGGGCGCGCCGCATGCACTGCGTAGAAGCCCTCAGCCTGTGCGACCGAGATGGAAATCTTCTTGATGCTAACGATCTTGAAGCCGGCCTTTTCAATCTCGGCCAGGATAGCGCCGGTGTGGCCTTTGCGGACCGCGTCCGGCTTGATGATGCTGAATGTACGCTCTGACAAGGGTGAATCTCCTTTGGATTACATCGGTTCGGTTATGCCTTAGTTTACTTCCTGCCCAGCACCCGCGCCATGGTCTCGCCCAGGTCAGCGGGAGATTCGACCACGTGGATACCGGCTGCGCGCATCGCGGCCATCTTGCTGGCGGCGGTTCCCTCGCCGCCGGAGATGATGGCGCCAGCGTGGCCCATGCGGCGGCCCGGAGGCGCCGTCTGGCCTGCGATGAAGCCTACAACAGGCTTCTTCACATGCTCTTTGATGTACGCCGCCGCGGCTTCTTCTGCCGAGCCGCCGATCTCGCCGATCATGATGATGGCTTCGGTATCGGGGTCTTCGTTCAGCAGCTTCAGTGCGTCGATATGCGTGGTGCCGATGATGGGGTCGCCACCGATGCCGATGGCCGTGGACTGGCCGATGCCGCGCGTGGTGAGCTGGTACACCGCTTCATACGTGAGCGTGCCGGACTTCGACACAATGCCGACCGAGCCCTCCTTGTGAATGCGGCCCGGCATGATGCCGATCTTCGCCTTGCCCGGAGAGATGACGCCGGGACAGTTGGGCCCGATCAGCCGCGACTTCGACTGGCGGACGACTTCCCAGGTCTTCACCATGTCCAGCGTGGGGATGCCTTCGGTGATGCAGACCACCAGCGGCAGTCCGGCCGCGACGGCTTCGAGAATTCCGTCCGCTGCAAACGGCGGCGGGACGAAGATCACGGTGGCGTTCGCGCCAGTCTCTTTTACTGTTTCTTCCACAGTGTTGAAGACGGGCCAGCCCTCGTGGATAGTTCCACCTTTTCCAGGTGTGACACCGCCAACGACCTTGGTGCCGTATTCGGCGCACCCCTTGGCGTGGAACGTTCCCTCACGGCCAGTAATTCCTTGAACAATCAATCGTGTGTTCTTATCAACGAGTACAGACATTAGTTCCTCTTTCTAGACGGAGCTTTGAACAATGCGCCGAACGATCTCGCAGATTCGCTGCGCTCTTCTTCCCGATCGTTCAGATAACCATCAATAATCGTATCTCTGAGGTATTTGCTCTTTGCGGTATTTCGCAAATCGGGATTGACGCTAATTGCCGCACCAATCAGAACAGTTTCGAGCCAGTTGTTCAGCTTCGTCTGACTACTCTTGCTGAACTTGCCTTCCTTTGAGCGGCGAGCAAGCAAGTAGACCTCTATCTCGGCATGAGGATGATCCCCAAGAAAGCGAAGAAACGTTGTTTCTTTTTGGGGAAAGCGTCCTTTGAAACCTTGTCTGCTTGTTATCCCAACATTCCACGGAATTCGTCTGCCACCTTCCTTGATCGTCCATACGTAAACTCCAACGGCATCGCAAAGGTTTTCAGGGCTCCCGTCTTCGTTCCGGTCAGCCCAGAACTGTCCTAGTGCTTTCCGATGACGGACGCCTTTCGTCGTACAAAACGGGAAGGGACCGAATACCTCGTATCTCATTTGCTTAGACCCCGAGCTGCTGCAACGGCCATATCAGCCGCTTCTTTCATCGTTGTGCCTACCTGGAATTTGAGGCCGGATTCGGCGAGGATTTTTCTTCCTTCTTCGACGTTGGTTCCTTCCAGCCGCAAGATGATCGGCAACTGGACGTTCAGCTTCTTCGCCGCAGCCACTACCGCGGTGGCAAGCACATCGACGCGCAGGATGCCGCCGAAGATGTTGATGAAGATCGCCTTCACGTTGGGATCAGAGAGCAGGATGCCGAAGGCGTTTTCGATCTGCTCCTGGTTGGCGCCGCCGCCCACGTCGAGGAAGTTTGCAGCCGAGCCGCCGGCGTACTGGATGATGTCCATCGTCGCCATCGCGAGACCCGCGCCGTTCACCATGCAGGCGATGTTGCCGTCGAGCTTGATGTAGTTGAGCGCGAACTTGGACGCTTCGACTTCGAGCGGATCTTCTTCGGCCAGGTCGCGCAGTTCCTTCAGGTCTTTGTGGCGGAACATGGCGTTGTCGTCAAAGTTGATCTTGCAGTCCAAGGCGGCGAGTTTGCCGTCCTTCGTGGTGATGAAGGGATTAATCTCCATCAGCGTGGAATCGGTATCGACAAATGCGTTGTACAGGCCGGTCATGAACTTCACCGCCTCTGCAATCTGCGTGGGCAGCAGGCCGAGCTTGAACGCCAGCTTGCGCGCCTGGTACGGCTGGAAGCCGACCGCCGGATCGATGTACTCCTTGAAGATCGCGTCTGGATCCTTCGCGGCGACCTCCTCAATCTCCATGCCGCCGGACTTCGACGCCATGAAGACGACCTTGGCCGTGGCGCGATCCAGCACCAGGCCGAGATAGAGCTCGCGGTCGATTGCTGAGCCTTCCTCGATCAGCAGGCGCTGCACCTTCTGGCCCTCGGGGCCGGTCTGGTGGGTGATGAGCTGCATGCCGAGGATCGCTTTAGAGGCCTCATTCGCCGCCGCCAGCGTCTTGACGACCTTGACGCCGCCGCCCTTGCCCCGGCCGCCCGCATGAATCTGCGCTTTCACTACCACTGCGGCATTGCCCGCGGAGAAGAGCTTGCTGGCCGCGGCATCTGCCTCGTCCAGGGTGGTTGCCATCTCGCCCGCAGGCACAGTGACGCCGTATTTGCGAAGAATCTCTTTTGCTTGGTATTCGTGAATTTTCATGATTGTTTGTCGCGGAAAGGTGCTGAGAAATCTTAGCGGAACGGCAATCTACCCGGCAAGCTATATACCGAACAATCGTGCGGTAATAGAACACCTGCCGAATGGTGAGACTCGCGGAACTCGGGCATCGTCACCATGGGCGCAACTACTTTCTACTCAGCAGCTACACTTGAGGCGTGAGTTCCATCGCAAATCTTCTGCAACAGGTCATCTCCGGAGAAGCACTGCACCGCGAACAGGCGCGTTCGCTGATGACCGGCATTCTGCGCGGCGAGACGGCGGACGCCGAGCTGGGCGCGATGCTGACCGCTCTTTCCGCCCGTGGCGAGACGGCAGCCGAGATTGCCGGCTTCGTGGAAGCCATGCGCGCTGCCGCTCTGACCCTGCCGCTTACCGAGGGCGAGCGTAGCCACCTCGTCGACACCTGCGGCACCGGCGGCGACGCTATGACCAATGCCAGCGCGCGCTCTACTTTCAACATCTCGACCGCCGTCGCCCTTGTAGCCGCCGCAGCCGGAGCGAAAGTGGCCAAGCACGGCAACCGTAGTGTTACCTCGCTGAGCGGCTCCGCTGATGTGCTGGAGGCGCTTGGCATCTCCGTGGATCTGGATGCAGAGGCAAGTGTGCAGACGTTGCGCGCCACTGGATTCATGTACATGCACGCACCGGCCATGCATCCGGCGATGAAGCACGTAATGCCGGTGCGGCGCGCGCTGGGTGTACGCACGGTGTTCAACATTCTTGGGCCGCTCACCAATCCAGCGGGAGCGCGG
>JARLFX010000202.1 GCA_031296355.1 Acidobacteriaceae bacterium | reverse complement strand
CGGCCTCTTTACATGCCTGAGGCGTTGTCTTCCCGTTGGCTATCGCAACTTCAATCTGTCGCAGCAGGTTCACTATCTGCTCAGGACTCTGCTTCTTCCCTCGTGACATATTCCGCTCCTTTTATGACCAGTCTCTCTCATATCAACTGGTACAGAAAAGACCGGGCACTCCATCCTCTTCATGTGCTCTTGCTGATACTGGTGAAATCCGGACTGGCGACTTCGTACGACCTCATGACATCAGCCGGGATGTCCGTGGGCCTGACCAGTCCCGCGTTTAAGCGCTTGGAAAAAGAGAAGCTCCTCACTCACAGCATCGGACCACGTAATCGTACGCGGTATTCCCTCACAGAGGCGGGCGAGACCCAACTGCAAACGGTTCTTAGTGCAGGCCAGCAGGATTATTGGGGACTCAAGAGGAAATGTGATTTCGAGTCGGTGCATCGTGCCGTACTGCTGGCTTGGATTTTCTCCGGTAAAGAAGAGGCCTTACGTTGCATTGCTTGGGCCGAACAGAAGATGAAGCAGCAGTATAAGAAGGAGGAACGGAATGTTGTAGCCCTTCTTCATGAAATGCAGCATCTGCAACGTGAACGAGACCTCTCTAAAGACCAGGCTACATCTGGCGAAGACGTCGCAATCACCTACCGGTGGCTGAAGGCCGCGTCGGATGCAGCTTTGCATAAACAGCAGGCAGAAGTTATGCAGACGATGGCTGGGCTGGTTGAACAGTTGCCAGTGTCGCTGCAGATACCAGCAGCTGAACTGAAAGCTCTGAAAGGCCTTCACCAAGAGCGCGCTCGGGAGGTTGCGACTCCTGCACCGGAGCAATCTGAGACCTAAAGAGTTGCAAGACACGCCGGTGCACCCCACGTGATTCACAAATTGACGACTGTTTATCTGCCATTCTGTCTTAGGGTGGCCGCATTCCGCTTTTTCATAAGTCTCTTGACGGACACGCCCTCGGGGTATTTCTCCGCGCACTGCACCATGAATCGGCTCACAAGAGCTGGTATAGGCAATTCGGTTAGCGGCTCGTTGACCATGAAACGGATACGCAGCGTCAGGTTCGGGTCCTTCATCCCCTTGGGCAGAGGCTCAAACTGGCCCACGCTAGTGATGGAGTACCACGCAGCATGGTTCAGCGCGTCACTCTTGGTTGAGCTGTCCACCTGCATCGCAAGAATGTGCCCATCCGGCGCGGTGGTAAAGCTAATGACTGTCTCTCCCTGAAGGCTGGTCGGCGGATAAGCCTCTTCAGGAATCAGCGGAAGCCAGTACGCCTTCAAAGCCGCCAACAGACGCCGTATGTACGGTTCAATGTCCGCGCCCGTGGTGTCGCTCATCACCTCCACCGGTAATTGTAGGCTGCCGGAGTGGTGAGGCGCGGGATTGAGAGTTGCTGTCTGAGCAGGAACGGACACGACATTGGCGTGGTCTGTGGGTGACCTACTGGTGGAGAATGTTTCTTCAAGGTCTGATTGGTACTTAAGTTTCACGTCGCTGATAGTGCCAGCATTATGGCGTGCTCGACTATTGGCCAGAATGCCAGGTCGTGTTTCTGATAAGACGGCTTGATAGACTCTGAGCTAGTTACAGTATTTACAAGCGTAGTGTAGGTTACATAGAGTCTGTCTATGTCGGCCAGTGACGATGCAGTCAAGGAACTACCTAACAATTTCTGTAGGGAGTCAATATCCTTCAATATAGCGTCCGCATAGGGAGACTTCCTTGAGCGACCCTGTTTGAAATCTAAGAGCGCGGATGCGAATACGCTGGAGTCCTCCATAAGGGAGCTGGGTGGGCCAGATTGAACGTACGCGTCACTGTTCATACCCTGCGGAAACGCCTGCAGGATATCTACGAAAGCGGCGAGGGCACTTCGCATCCCATCCGCATCGTGATTCCGCCGGGTGGCTATGGCGCCCAGTTCCTTCACGTTCCCCAGATTCTCGATGCCGGTGCAGAGCCTGATGCCTCCGCTACAGAAGCGATCCCGCTTTCAGGCCCGGAACCGCCGGCTCGTGCAGACGCACCCACTCCTTCGGCTCCACATGCTTTCTGGTTTTGGATTGCAGCTGTTTTTGTGCTGACCGGTGTGGCAGCTTTATTCTGGATCGGCGCGCGGCGCGAACGGCCACACCCGGTTGCAAGCCTGGCCGCCCCATCGCCAGTCATTATTAACGGGCCCACACATATTCTGCTTGGCGAGAACCGGCATGCTTATACGGATCACGACGGCGCCACCTGGCTGCCTGAACCCGGCTGCGCAGGCGGTGAGAGCATGCCTTCCACGGGTGCGGACGTAACCGGTACGCTCGATCCTTATCTATATGATGGTGGCCGCCGCGGCATTGTTCGCTGCACTTTCCACGCCGCGCCGGGCTACTATGAGCTTCACCTCTTCTCTGCCGAGCCCACCAATCTGGAGCCCGCAGAGCGCGTGATCAACCTCTCCGTCAACGCCGGCACCAATCAGACGATGGACGTGGTGGACCGCGCCGGCTCCGATCATGCAGCGACCATGTATTCCATTCCAGGCGTCAGCCCGGAGATTGACGGAACCATGCATCTGGACTTCACCAGCGAAGTCTCACCCATCAATGCGATCGAGGTCCTTCCGGCTCCCACACCAGCTCCGCTGCCCCTGCATATTATTGCGGCCTCTTCTTCGTATAAGGATGAACACGGTGTGATCTGGTCAGCCGACCGATACTTTCGCGGCGGCCGTCACGCGCATCCGCCGGACCGTGAGCACGGACCCAGCCTCTGCCTTTACGCCTCCGGACGCATCGGCAATTTTCAATACGCTTTGCCTGCGCCGGTGGGCAGGAAATACCGGATCACGCTCTACTTCCGCGAGGCCTGGTTCGGCCAGGCTACCGGAACTCCGGGCGGTTCAGGCAGCCGCATCTTTGATGTGTATTGCAACGGCGAAGCGCTGCTGCACCACTTTGACATTCTGGCGGAAGGCCATGGCGCGAATGTGGTGAAGACGATGGACAACATGACGCCGACGCCGCAGGGAATGCTCAACCTGCAATTCGTCGGCGTGCTGAACTACCCCACCGTGAATGCAATTGCGGTTGTTCCTGAACCGTAAAACTATTACCTCCACCTCGATTGACTCTTCATGGCTTCCCGGTTTTGCCCAGTGAGAGCAGCGGCCACGTGGGAGCTGCGGCGCCGATGATCTGCACTACGTTGCCGCCGGCCTGGGCCGTGACCCAGATGGAACCGGCGCTGTCGATTGAGACTGTCCAGGGTTTGCCCGCGGTGAACAGGCTGCTCTGCGTGCTGGTGCCGGTGTAGCACGCATTGAGAACTGGCATGCAGGGCTCAAGCCGGTAGGCTGTGGGCGTTGTGCCGGGCGTGAATTGGATCACGGAGTGACTGTTGGTATCAGCCAGCCAGATATTGCCCGCACCGTCTGCCTCGTTGTAGAAAGTGCCGGCGATCTTGGCGGAGACCGTAGTGAGTGAGCCTGGGGAGAGCGACGTGACCTCTGGACCGTTCAACGTGGGCGTGAATGGCTGAATGCCCGGAGCGGTACTATTGTAGGAAGAAAGATAGCCGACATAGGGATTGCCGGCGAAGGCAAGACCGGAGACTGGATTGCCGCCAGGCGTCAACGTAAGCAGCGATGTGGAAGCGTACGTGGGTACACTGAGCATTCCGATGTTCTCCAGCACGCCCAGCACGGTACCGCCATCGACCCAGACATTCTGATTCGGATCGATCGCGACTTCGATCTCATTGTTCACCGCAGGCACGGTTACGGTCGCCTGCCCCGTGAAGGATGCGCCACCCGCCGGCGACATCCAGAGAGTGTTGGCGCTCGTCGCAGTTCCAAACGCCCACACATTATTGTGCTGGTCCACCGCGGTGCTGTACGCCTTGAGAACATTACCGGTGCTTGCTGACTTGACGCTGTACTGCGACAAGCTGGTGCCGCCGCCCGTGGTAAACACGCCGAGCGCGCTGGTCGAGGACCCGCTGCCGTTCACAAAGTAGCCATTTCCAAGCGCATCGACGCTGAGACCGAAGGCAAACTTCATCGTCGCGCCATTGGGAGTGGCGCTCAGCAAGGTGCCGTTACTGGAGAACGCGAGCAGGTTAACCGGAACCGCTCCACTGGCTGTACTCTGATTGCCGATATAGTACACGTCGTTAATATCGAGCGCGCCGCTTGTAGGAAAGAGCAGCCCCTGGGTTCCACTCACAGCACCAAGCCCACTTGGATAATTGATGGCGAGGCTGAGATCGTTCAGTCCGACGGTAGAACTTAATCCCGGACCATACACACTGGTCTGTGCCGTCGCATAGCCCAGAAAATTTGCAGCCGCAACCGCTGAGCCGGAGAAGGTAGGATTGGCCGCGAGATTGACCATGGCCTGGAAGGTGTTGGTCGGAGTAACGGAATTAAGAGTCGTCGCCGCAAAAATATTTGTACAAGCTGCGGCTGTGCCATCGCTGTTTACACAAGCGACCAGCGTATTGCCAATGGAGTTGAGCACTTGTTGCGGAGCCACGGCAGCGCTGTCGCCGGGCAGGTTCGCATAGGCATACGCCGGCGATGCAAATACGTTGACCAGGTTGGCAGCATTCTGAAACGCATGCGCGAGCCCGGCAGCCGCCGTAACGGTGCAACTGCCCACGCCCGCCACGCATCCCGTGGAAACTCCGCCGACTTGCGCCGCATTGTTAGTAGCAGGCGCACCAATACCGACCACGGTCGCAGCTCCGCTGCCGGAGGTCGATGCAAAATTACCCAGGGCATAGGCGGCCGCAATGGTGGTCAACTCATCCACGTCAATGGATGGACCTTTGTACACCGAAGGATTCGTACCGGGGCTCGTATAGAGATCTTCGCAGCGGCCCAGCGCCGCTATCAGCACATTGCTGGCGTTCACGTTGTTACTGCCGGTATTGCCGCCGCTCATCACGACATAAGCAAACTGGCCAAGAGGGCAATCGTAGGAACTCGCAAAGCTGAAATAGCCGTTACTGTCTGTGTCCTGTCCGGCAGACACACCCTGCTGCGTAGCCTCCTCCTGCAGAGCCCCGATGCCATAGTCAGTACTTGTAGTGGTGTAGAGCTTAACCGTAGCACCGATGATGGGCTGGATACCGCCCATCGCCCTGCCCGTGATGGCCAGGGTGGAGCGGCCCGCAATCGAATTTGTAACTGGCACCGTACCACAACCGGTGAGCGCCAGTGCGGCGAGAGCCAGAGTGAACGCGCAGCACGCTGCCTGAATTGCGCGGCGTGAATAAGAATCAGAACGAAGGAACATAGTCCATAACATTTGCATGGATACTCTCCAGTTACTGCACAATCAACGTGAGCGAGACATTCTTTGCGATACTGCCGGAGGTGGCCGTCACCGTGAGCGTGTAAGTGCCCGGCACGGTGTCTGATGGCGGATTGCCACCACCGCCGCAACCCACCATGGAACCGGCAACCAGCACCACCAGTAGCACACTCAGTAAAACGCCCAGGCGCTTGCCGCGATATTTGCGGCAGAGTCCGAGGAAGCCCACCAGCCCCGCCGCGAATGCAATGGGTAACGTTTTGCCGTGGGTGGACGCAGTAGTGGGTGGTGCCATGACGCCATGAAGCGTCTGGGTAGAGACGGTCACCGTGACGGGCACGGGGGTAACACCCGTCATGGCGGAACTGGTGGGTGTCACCGTGCAACTGGCGAACGTAGGCGCGCCGGCGCAGGTGAAGGTGACGGCATTGCTGTCGCCCGTCCAACCGGCAACCTGCAGCGCATAGGTGGCACTATGACCTGAGGTCACCGTGGCCGTAAGGGAACCACCGGTGGCAACTGTCCAGACCAGATCACCGTTCACCGTAATGCTGACCGTGGCGACATTGCTGTCCGTTCCATTGTTGACCTTGAAGGTGAAGCTGTCGGCGCCATAGTAGCCGGAGGTCGGCGTATACGTCAGGTTCGGCGCCGTGCCGCTTAAGGTGCCGTGCGCGGGCGATGCGACCACGCTGTACGTCAGCGTGCCATTTCCTGTCGCGCTCAGCGTGACCGCAGTCGCTGCATTGAAGGTAACCGTGACCGATTGCGCTGAGGCCACCGGCGCCGCGGGCAGCACAGTAATGCTGACCGTGGCGACATTACTGTCCGTTCCGTTATTGGCCTTGAAGGTGAAGCTGTCGGCGCCATAGTAGCCGGAGGTTGGCGTATACGTCAGGTTCGGTGCCGTACCGCTTAAGGCACCGTGCGCGGGCGATGCGACCACGCTGTACGTCAGCGTGCCATTTCCTGTTGCGCTGAGCGTGACCGCAGTCGCTGCATTGAAGGCAGCAGTGACCGATTGCGCTGAAGCCCCCGGCGCCGCAGGCAGCACGGTGATGCTGATTGTCGCCGTGTTGCCATTGCTGCCATTGTTCGCGTTGAAGGTAAAACTATCCGTGCCAAAGTAGCCGGTTGCGGGCGTGTAGGTGAGGTTGGGCAGCGTTCCGCCCAGGATGCCATGCGTGGGATTCGTAAGAACCGAGTAGGTTATAGTGCCAACGCCGGTCGCGGTGAGCGTGATCGGCATGGAAGTATTGAAAGGCACCGTGATTGACTGGCCTGCCGCAACCGGTGGCGCAGGCGGCAATACGGTGATGCTGATGGTGGCGACGTTGCTGTCTGCGCCATTGTTGGCCTTGAAGGTGAAGCTGTCGGCACCATAGTAGCCGGAGGTCGGCGTATACGTCAGGTTCGGCGCCGTGCCGCTTAAGGTGCCGTGCGCGGGCGATGCAACCACGCTGTACGTCAGCGTGCCATTTCCTGTCGCGCTCAGCGTGACCGCCGTCGCAGTGTTGTAAGCAACATTGATGCTCTGCCCTGCAGCCACCGGGGCAGATCCGGTCGCTGTAATCGTCAAGCTACCGAAGTTCAGCGCGGAGTAATTGGTATTGCCCAAAAACTGCGCGGTGTAGGTATGCGTACCCGTGGTGACGGACGGAATGGTGATGTACGTCAGGCGGTTTCCGCTGGTGATCGATCCTGTACCAACGATATTGCTGCCTTCCAGCAGATTGATTGTGCCGGTCGGCATGTTTTGCTGCGGATAGCCGATGGTGCCGGCCATCATGGGACTGACAAGATTTTGCAGCACGGCCGTGACCGTGAACGGAGCGCCTGCCGTGGCGGTATTTGTGGGCGCGGTCAGATCGCCGGCGAGATACACAAATGCCGCGCTGCAATCCAGCGCCGCATTGCTATTGCTCACGTTATTGGTGACCGTGATCAGATTCGCTGGAATCGCCGCATCGGCCGTGAGGAACGAGGCGAAGCTGACCGGCCCTGCGCCCAGGGTGAACTGCACATTGTTGAAGTTGTCCGGCGCCTTGAAGTCGTTCGAGGTTGCACCGTCAAAGTACACGCTATCCAAAGTGACGGTAAGCGGATTGACGATGCCGCCGGTGTTGTATCCCGTCATGGTGGATTTGTGGCTGGAGTCACGGATCAGCATGTGCACATTGCTGAAGGTGATGTCGTGGAAGTTCGGAATCAGCGTTCCGGTCTCCGACGAGTAGTACGGATCAATGACGATGGTATCGCCGCCATGGTTGATGCAGATGTTCTTGTAGAGCACGTCATACACTTCGCCGCCGCGGCTGGTATCGGATTTAATACGCAGTGTATCCACGGAGGAGCCGCCGAACCCGTTGTCAATCGCATCATCGTGTACGTACATATTGTTCAGGCCGGCATTGGTCTCAGACCCGATGGTGATGCCGTGGCCGCTGTACATGTGGTTATTGCTGATGGTGACATTGTCAATGTGGCCGTTGCCCGCCTTCATCGCGATCATGTCATCGCCGTCAGAGATATAAGAGTTCGTAATGGTAATGTTCTCTGAGCTCGATGGATCGATGCCGTCCGTATTGGGCGAGTCCGGCGGGGCAATCACCTTCACGCCCCAGACCGTAAGGTCGTTGCCAATGCCGGAGAAGTGAAACTTCGGCGAGTTCTTCAGCGTGATCTTGTACATCGTGAAATTGTCAGCCGGAATCGTGTTGGTGTGCGACGACAGGAAGATGAGGCGCGGCCGCGCATTGGAGCCTGTAGCCCACCAGGATTTATGCAGATCGGTCAGCGTTGTGCCGCCGCGTCCATCAATCACGCCCAGCCCCATAATGGCCGATCCGGGATTGGGATACGTATTTGCCGCCACATCAATGACCGGCGTGCACCAGCTCAGAGATGAGACGCAGCTGTAGTCAGCCGAGTTGATTGACGCCATGATAGTGACTTCAGGATCGACCAGCATGGTCACGCCTGCGGGCAAGGTAATGGGCGCAATGATGAAGCCGTTATAGCTGCCACTGGCGGAAAACTCCACTGCCTGCCCGGCGGGACACGCATTCAGGGCCGCCTGCACACGCGCTGTGTCCGGCGAACTTTCTACCGGGCTGGAAACGGTCTGCAGGGCAGAGAGCACGGAGCACACGGGCGGATACACCGGCTCCACCACGGTGCGCGGGTCGCCGGTGATACCGGTGGTGTTGTAGACAAAGGTAGCGGTGGCACTGATGTTGCTATTGAGCGTGACAGAGATCGGCGTAGCCGATCCCGTGAGGCCGCCGCTCCATCCGTTGAAGAGATAGTGCGCCACCGGAAGCGCGGAGACAGAGATGGTGGTTCCGCATAGATACGATGCGGAGCTTGGCGTGACCGTGCCTGAGCCCACCACCGTGCTGGTGAAGGTGCAGGCGGAGCCCTGCACAAAGGTGCCGGTAACCGCCATGTTGTTGTTCAATGTGATGGACGCAGGATTCGCGGTGCCGGAGTAATCGCCGCTGAATCCAGCGAAGGCATACGACGAATCGGTCACCGTAGCCTGGAGTGAGACCGTTGTGCCGCAGGCATAGCTGCCCGAGCCGGGTGTAATACTACCGGTGCCCACCGTGGAGACCGTAAGCGTGCACTGCGCGATGGGATCAAACTCCACCGTAATATTCGAGTCCGCGTTCAGCGTAAAGTAAGCTGGATTGTCCGTGCTGGCAAAATCGCCGCTCCACGAGGTAAAGGTGTAACCGCTGCCCGGCGTTGCCAGCAGATGGAAGACCGTCCCGCAGTTATAGCTGCCTGACGCAGTCGATACGGTGCCCGTACCCACAATGTTGAACGTCAGCGCACAGGTGGGCGCGGAGGTAAAGATCGCGGTCACACTGTGGTTCGCGTCCATCACCTGCGAATACGGGTTCGCGGTGGACGTACTGGCGCCCGCATCAATGCTCCAGCTGCTGAAGCTGTAACCCAGCGCCGGTGTGGCCGTGAGCTGCACCGCGGTTTGTGCCGGATAGTTCGAAAGCCCGGGATTGGTCGTGATGGTGCCGCCGCTGCCGCCGCCGCTGAGCGTGTACGTGACCGGCGCAGAGAGGCCTGCAGGCGGAAATGCCGCGACGGACTGGACCATACGCTGCGCCTTGGCCGAGGTCCAGCTCATGGACACCGTACCGGCGGTGGGCACCGCTTCTGTGCTGTTACCGCCCGTTCCCGCAATGGCAGAAGCTGCCGTCCAGGCCAGCGTCTGGCCGCTTCCCTGTGCCAGCGTTGACGCCGTGGTGTCTTCAATCACGTCAATCACCCAGGCATTGTTCGTGAGCGTGGTGATGGGTGTACTGAGCGATGTGGTGGTTCCGCTGGTAATGCGGTTGATGGCCACCGCCTCCGGCGGCCCTTGATAGACGCCGAAGAGAGAGATCGCTCCGGCCTGGATGCCGGTGACCGATCCTGCAAGATTCACCTGCACTGTATAGGTACCGGCGGGCGGCAGTTCCGCATCCGTCAGATAGAAGAGCTGCGTCTGCGACATGCCGGTCGTGCCGCCGTAGTAGAGCGAGCCTGGAATCGGCGTGGCATACACGCCGTTGAAGTACACCCCGGTCACCACCGCGGCTGCATCCGGGCTGGCAATCGCAGAGTCTGACGAGCCCACCGCAATCACGACCGCGCGCGCGGTTCCGGAGCCCAGTGTGTGTGTCCACGTCAGGCTGGTAGCTGTGGCTGTGGTTGCCGCATGGCTGACCGCATCCTGCGTGATGACTGGCACCGCAAAGGTAGCTGTGATGTTCCGGGTCGCATTCACAATGACGCTTGCCGGGTTTGATGTGGAGGTAAGGTCGCCGGTGAAGCCAACGAAATACGCGCCGGCATTGGGCGTTGCGGTCAACTGGACTGACGTGCCCTGAGCATAACTGGAGGCGCTGGGGCTGGCGGAGACCGTGCCCGGCCCGACCACAGTCACGTTCACCGGGAAATTAATCTGCGTAAACGCCGCGTTGACCGATGAGTTCGTATTCAGCACCAGCGTCTGCGGATTGGTCGCGCCCGTAATTGCGCCGGAAAATCCGGTGAAGCTCCAGTCGCCGCTGTACGGAACCGCCGTGACCTGCACGCTGCTACCGCAGGAGTACGATCCACCCGCTGGGCTGAGCGTGACGGAACCAGAGCCGGTCACGCTGGTTGCGAGCGTGCACACCGTACCCACGATGAAGCTCGCTGTCTCTGTTGTATCTGCGGTCAGTGTGAAGCTGCCTGCGCTGTTGGTGCCGGTGTATCCGCCTCCGCTCCATTGACCAAAGCTATAACCGGAGTTCGGAGTGGCGGAAAGATTAATGGTGCTGCCGCACGCATAACTGCCCGAAACCGGCGACACGCTTCCCTGCCCGGTATAAGTCACGGTCAGGTTACACATGGCCTGCGTGAAGTTAGCGGTCACTGACTTGTTGGCGTCTACCAGCAGCGTCGCCGGATTGGTTGTGCCCGTCACATCGCCGCTGAATCCGGTAAAGACGTAGTACTGCGCCGGTGTGGCCGTAACCGTAATGCTGCTGCCCGTCGCATAGCTCAACTGATTCGGCGAAAGCGTAACCGTGCCCGTGCCTACCGGGTTGGCCGCAGTGGTTACGGTGTAGTTCACCGCGGCGGTAGGCGCAAATGCAACCGCCGAGTACGCCAGCCGTGAGACCGTATCTGCCCAGCCGACCGAGACACTGCCGGCCGCTGCCGCAATCTCATAACTGCTGCCGCCCAGAATGCCCGCCGTGGAAAGCTGCGAGTTGTAGAGCGCGGTCTGTCCCGCGTTGGGCAAAGCAGTCTTCGTCGGATTGCTCGAGGCGGTGAAGCCGCCGGCAAACGAATCCACTACCAGATCGCCCGCCGTCGCGGTTGTCAGCGAAATGGTCTGCGCCGTACCACTGCCGTTGTAGGCTACGCCTTCCGCCTCAGGACCGGCCTGAGCCATGCCGAAGAACGAGGTACAACCAGCAGACACACCGCCGGTTGGCGCTGAGGGCAGCGTCACATTCACCGCCACTACACCCGACGTGCTGCCCAGCGTCACGTCATTCAGATAAAACATCTCAGATTCGATCTTGCTCGTATTCTGCCCTGTCCCCGGCGCCTGCGATGCAGCGATCGCCGTCATGGTGAATCCGCCAAAGGTCACGACGGGCGTAACGTTCGTGACCGCCGTGGTTGGATTGGCAATCTGCACGCTGCACACCACCAGGCGGTTAGAGCCTGTGCCGAGCGTGTGATTAAACCCAAAAGAGGTCGTACCGGTTGCAGCAATCTGCTGACTGCTCGCATCAACCGTAATCGCCGCGGAGGCAGGCTGCGTAAGGCAGCCCATCACCAGGGCAATGAAAACGCCAGTGCGCGAGAAGAAGGAGACGACTGCATTCATGGGTCTAAACAGGCTGTTTCTCGAAGAACTCAATGGCGTGACCTCAGGGCTTTGTTCTTATTGCGATGGCAGAGCAGACAGGCTCACGCCTCGGTCGCTTTCACCACGAGACGCTATCTGGGTTTGAGAGCGGGCCAATTATCATCAGGCCAAATGGAGCTGTCAAGATAAATTGGTAAGACCATTTATTCCATCAGTTACTGGCCAAATGAACACGTAAATCGGTCAGTGCACGTCGTTTTATCCCGATGGATTTTGCCGTGTCCGAGCCCTATGATGGAGAAATCGGAGAGATACCTTGCCCAATTTCCTCCTCTGCAGCCGCGCCTCCCATCGCGCAGCCTGCGGCACCCAGAAAACATTGGCCAAGGTGTAGTAGTCCCGGTCCTCAAGTGCCTTGGCTTGTTCCTTGGCGTTGTCCGAAAAGTACAGCTCAGAAGCCGGGTCCACAAGCAGCTTTGCAACTTCACGCCGCCGCTCATCAAAGGCATCGGATACATACTTGAGGAAGATCAACCCCAGGACAAGGTGCTTGTACTCTGCCGCATCCACCCATCACCGTGAGGATGCTGACGTAACATTAGGCCGTCATGTGTGCCCACTCTGCTACACTTGGCCGACAGCACCTAATGCTTTGCACACAAACAAATCCAATGTTAAAGAGATGGCAAGCAGTCAGTTTCCGAACCGTTTTGGAGAATGGGCGCACGAAGCCGTTAGTCGTCGACTGCTCTGAAATTGGCAATTCAATCTGTCTTATACCGATGTGCCGGAACTGCCAGCCCGAAAAGAATTTGTAATCAAAGCCTTGGGCAACCCTGAAGTAACGGGCTCCTTGATACTTCAGGAGCTACTCGGTAACGTTTTGGCACGTAGGTATGGACTCAACACCCCGGAACCTGCGATTGTTGTCATCTCGGATGCTTTCGCAAATTCGACGAATCCATTGTTGACTCGTTTCGGCTTTCAAATAAGGCCGGGTATCGCAGCGGGCTGCGAATTTCTTAGGGGTGGATTGTCCTTCCCCCCATCGGAGATTTCTTCAGCTCCGGAGGAGCTGGCGGCCAGGACGCTTCTGTATGGATTCGATTTGGCCTTACAGAACCCCGATAGATTGCCGAATCGCCCAAACTGCGCGATGAAAGGCACAAAGCTGATTGCATTTGACTTCGACCAATGCTTCAGCTTTCTGCACCTCATCGGGAATCTTGGGGCTCCATGGGAAGTTTCGAAGCATGGAATCGCATCAAAGCATTTGTGCCACCGTGGAATTCAAGCCAAGAAGGACCTTGTGAGTTGGACTGACAACATAGACGCGATGGTTGCCCTATCGGATAATGTCCTGGAACTCATGACGTCGTGGATTCCAGACGACTGGGATTCAAATGCAAACAAAGTTCGGTCTCATTTGAGTGCCATCCGTGAGCACTTGGGCGTTTTCGAGCTTGAACTGCAGGGGAGTGTTTGATGAATATGCAGCCTTACGAATATGTCACCGTCAGGTACGTGCACGACCCCGTGGCAGACGAAAGCCTAAATATCGGCGTCATGCTGCTGTCCATTACGCCAGCGGAGACGTTTTTTGCAGCGAAGTTTGATACTCGATATAGACGCTTGTCGGAGGCATTTGCTGGGTTCGACGGCGACCACTACCGTAAGTTTGTGTATCGCTTGCAACTCGAAGTCGAGCGCATGAGTAGACGGCTCAACGAACCCGAACTTTTCCCAGATGGCAGCTCAACGTTGACGAACCTAGTGATGAAGTTATTCCCAGACTCCGGGATGAGTTTCCAGTGCCGCACAGTTTTATCAGGTATAACTCATGATGCCTCAATAGAATTGAGGCATCTGTTTTCCAGATTCGTCAGTTCACAGTACGAAAGGGAGCAGATAAACAATCGCGACGATGAGGCTGTGTGGAACGTCTTCCTGCAGCCGCTGCGAAACCACCAAATACTCGAAAAGCTATCTGAGAAGACCTTCTCTGCTGATGAATTTGAATACACCTTTCCGAGGGCGTTCAAGAACGGAAAGTGGCACGTGCTAGAGTCCGCATCATTCGACTATGTACGTGCTGACTCATTGAAGGAGAAGGCCACCAATTATTTAGGCATTGCGACAGCCCTCTCCACCAATCCAGAGATGGGGAAACTTTATCTCCTGCTAGGAAAGCCATCTCGTGAATCGCACATGAAACAATACGAGCGTGCGAAGCGATTGTTGTCGGAACATCTGCAGGTCGAGCATGAACTTGTTGAAGAACAGGATGTTGAACGACTCGCCGCTTCCGTGGAGAAATTCATGGGCGAGCATCCGCCAGAATAGCCAGTGAGCGCGAATTGCGGTGCGACGTCGCTCTGCCCGATTGCGGAAGCCATGCTTGACCCGCTCTGCGGCGACCAATCCTCACCGGCGGCATCCGCGCACCGGTCCGCTACACGATAGGGTCACACTTAGCTTCAAGAAACACACCCCATAAGGACTTTAACCTTATGGGGTGTCGACTTTAAGCTTATGCGGTACAACTTTAATCTTATGCGTAAACCCACAAAAAGCCGCGATTCGCCGTCCGCGCAGGATTAGCTGCAGCCGCTGGTGCTTCCGCAGGACATGCAGCGGTAGCAGCTGCCGTTTCTTGTCATGATGGCGCCGCAGGTGGCGCAGCTGGGGGCGTCGCCCATGTTGTACATCTCCTGCATGGCATCGGAGACGTGGTAGACGCCGCGGTCTTCTACCTTGAACTCATGCGCGGCTTCGGCATGAGCGGAGGTGGCGTGGACGTCTGGCGCGATGCCCTGCTGCGGCGGAGTGGTGTGGAGCGTGTAGGGTGAAGCTTCTTCCGCAGGAGCGGTGGAGGCCTCAGTCAACGCGTGATGGTTGGCTGGGTTGGCCGTGCCCGCCGCCGTGGTGAGGCCGGCGAAGAGATCAAGCTGCTGGCCGCTGAGGAAACGCAGCTGTAGCCAGCGGAAGATGTAATCCATGAGCGATTTGGCGTAGCCGATCTGCTCGTTGCCGGTCCAGCCGCTGGGTTCGAAGCGGGTGTGGGCGAACTTCTCGCACAACACCTTCAGCGGAACGCCGTGCTGCAGGGCGATGCTGCTGGCCGTGGCGAAGGAGTCCATGAGGCCGGAGATGGTGGAACCCTCTTTGGCCATGCGGATGAAGATCTCGCCGGGTGCGCCGTTGGGATAGAGGCCGACGGTGAGGTAGCCTTCGTGGCCCGAGAGCGCGAACTTGTGGGTGACGCTGGCACGCTCCTCCGGCAGGCGGTGGCGGACGGCGCGTGGGGGCGCCATGGCTCCGAATGCGTCTGCGTTCTGGCTGAGGGCGGTGGAGAGCGACGCGACCTGGGCTTCGAGCGCGGCGATCTTCGCGGTGGCTTCGACGGAGTCGCCCGGGAGCGTGGGCTTGGCCGCCTTCTTATCGTGGTCAGACGAGACGTTGAGCGGCTGCGTGCCCTTGGAGCCGTCGCGGTAGATCGCGACCGCCTTCAGGCCCTGACGCCAGCTCTCGGTGTAGGCTTCGGCGATATCGTCGACGGTGCAATCGTGCGGCAGGTTGACCGTCTTGGAGATTGCACCGGAGAGGAAGGGCTGGGTGGCGCCCATCATCTTGATGTGACCCATGTAGGCGATGGTACGTGTGCCCTTGGCTGGCTTGAAGCTGCAATCGAAGCAGGCCAGGTGCTCGTCTTTCACGCCGGGCGCGCCTTCAATGGTGCCGGTCGCATCAATATAGCTGACGATGGCGTTCACTTCGTCGCTGCTGTAGCCGAGCTTGAAGAGCGCGGATGGGACGGTATTGTTGACGATCTTGATCATGCCGCCGCCGACGAGCTTCTTGTACTTGACGAGGGCGAGATCGGGCTCGATGCCGGTGGTGTCGCAATCCATCATGAAGCCGATGGTACCGGTGGGCGCGAGCACAGTGACCTGCGAGTTGCGGTAGCCGTGCTTCTCGCCGTGGGCGAGTGCGCCATCCCATGCATCTTTGCTGGCGGCTACGAGCTCATCGAGCTGCGGCGCGGTGAAGGGCTCCGCCGAGGTGCGCGATGCGCCGATCTTGTTGACGCTGGCGCGGTGCATGCGGATGACGTCGAGGAAGGGCTCGCGGTTGACGTAGTAGCCGGGGCAGGCGCCGCCGCTGATCTCAACCGACTGGGTAAGCGCGGTGGCTGCGCCGAGGGCCGGGCAGAGCTCGGCGATGCGCGAGGACTGCCAGTAGGCCTGGCCGCAGAGGATCGCGGTGAGGGTGGCGGCGAAGTCGCGGCCAGCGTCAGAGTCGTACGGCAGGCCGAGCGACATCAGCAGCGCGCCGAGGTTGGCGTAGCCGAGGCCGAGCGGACGATAGTCGTGCGAGTTCTTCGCGATCATCTCCGTGGGATAGCCGGCGGCGTCCACGATGATCTCCATCGCGGTGGTGACAACGTCGATAGCGTGGCGGTAGGCGGCGATATCAAACTGGCCGCCGGGCGTGGTGAATTTGAGCAGGTTGAAGCTGGCCAGATTGCAGGCCGAGTCATCCAGGAACATATATTCAGAGCAAGGGTTGGACGCGTTGATGCGGCCGCTGTTCTTGCTCGTGTGCCAGCGGTTGATGGTGGTGTCATACTGCATGCCGGGGTCGCCGCACTGCCAGGTGGCTTCGGCAATCTTGGTCATGATGTCGCGGGCGCGGTACTTGGCAACGGGATCCTTGTCCTTGACGGTCTTGGTCCAGAACTCGCCATCCTTCTCAACGGACTGCATGAACTCGTCGGTGACGCGGACGGAGTTGTTGGCGTTCTGGAAGAAGATGGAGCTGTAGGCTTCGGAGTCGGGGCCGGAGCCGTCGTAGCCAGCCTGCACCAGGTGCCAGGCCTTCTGCTCTTCCTTCACCTTGCACTCGATGAAGTCGAGGATGTCAGGATGCTCGACGTTGAGGATGACCATCTTGGCGGCGCGGCGCGTCTTGCCGCCGGACTTGATGACGCCAGCGAAGGCATCGAAGCCGCGCATGAAGCTCAAGGGGCCGGAGGCGGTGCCGCCGCCGGAGAGTTGCTCCATGGAACCGCGAATGCTGGAAAGGTTGGACCCGGCGCCCGATCCCCATTTGAAGAGCATGCCTTCGGTCTTGGCCAGGGTCAGGATGCTGTCCAGCGAGTCTTGCACGCTGTTGATGAAGCAGGCGGAGCACTGGGGCTTCTTGTAGCCGGTGACGGAGAACTCGATGGCGCAGGTATGGGGATTCCAGTGCCAGTTCTGGGCGTCGGAGTTGGGCTCGAGGCGGTCGCAGCCGACGTTGAACCAGACGGGCGAGTTGAAGGCGGCCTTCTGCGTGAGCAGGAGGTGGGCGAGCTCGGCGTGGAAGATCTCAGAATCTTCAGCGGTGGCGAAGTAGCCGCCAGCCATGCCCCAGTCACGGATGCTCTCGGCGACGCGCGAGACCAGATCGCGCACGCCCTTCTCGCGCTCGGGCGTGCCGATCTGCCCGTGGAGGTATTTGCTGGCGACGATGTTGGTCGCGGTCATGGACCAGTCGGCAGGGACTTCAACGTCCTTCTGCTCGAAGATGATGTTGCCCTTGTAGTCCTGGATGACGGCGTCTCGCTTCTCCCAGACGATCTCGTCGTAGGGGGAGAGGCCGGGCTTGGTAAACAAGCGGGAGAACTTGAGGCCGGGAGCCTTCTTCGCTGCACGGACAGGCGAAGAGGTAGGGGTGGTCTGGGTGCCGGTTGCATCCGCGACGATGGTCTGCTTGAGGGTTTTGGTCTGGTCGGCCATGGTGATACTCCTGCTTATCTATTAGATTCGTTCCGGATCGATTGGGCTCCGGGTAAGGCAGCGTTACGGGGACTGGCACTGCGGTGGAAACGGTAAAGCCAAAAGTGAAAGTTCAGCGTTTTTAAGGGCAAGAATCCCCGCCGACTGCTCTGTGGAAAACTCGGGGCCGAATTCGCCCCTTCAGAAGCTTGCCTGTCGATTGGGTCCTGCCAGAGTGTAGTGCTGCAGGAACGAAAGTATCCCCGTCCATGGGGCATGTCAACATTAAATCACAAGATGTAGTGGTTATCTTGTAGGTACTGGCATCTACAGGGTTAAATGTGACAGGACGGTAAAAAAGCCTGAATTTGCCTGTGGAATTCTCTTTTCGGCCCCGTTTCGTCCGGGTTTTGTTGGCTGAACTTCTGACGATTTTTGAGCCTATTCCCTATGACACAGATGCACAAGGCGCAGCAATGGTGCAAACCATATGGATGAGGGTGTAAATAGAGGAAAACGGGGACGGGAAGAAAATAACCCGGCTCAAGCGGTCTGGGACGGGATGCGGCGGCGCGAGGTGAGAGCGATGAGGACGATCATCACAACCGCGATAGTGAGCGAGGAAGCGATGGTGCTCAGGGCCAGTCCGCCCTCGCTGTGAGGCTTGGTGAGGGTGTCTCCGAGGGTGGCGCCGAGGGGGCGGGTGAGAACGTAAGCCGCCCAGAAAAGTACGCTCTTCGGAATCGGCGTGAAGAAGTGGGCGGCGGCGACCAGGACGATCAGGCCGGCAAAGATGAGCGCTCCACGCTCGAAGCCGAGGCCGGTGGAGGAGGCGGTGAAATCGCCCAGGGCAGTGCCCAGCGTATTGGAAATGAGGATGGTGAGCCAGTAGAAGATTTCGTTGGGACGGGTGGTGATGTGATCGACGGCAATCTTGCCGGTCACGAAGTGCCAGATGGCCAGGACAACAAGAACTGCGGCAAAGAGCATGAGGGAGGATTTGATGTAGCCGAGGCCGAGCGTGCGGTCAAGATAGTCTGAGGTGGTAGTGCCAACGGTGGTGGTGGCGACGACGACGGCCCAGTAAAAGACGGGGTGATAGCGCCGGGAGATGAGTTGCGCGGTAAGCGTGACGGCAAAGAAGCCGAGCAGGATGATGCTGCTGGTGGCGTAACCCAGCTTGAGAGTCATGGAGAGGGCATCGCCGCCGGTCTCGCCCACGGTGGTGGCGAGGATCTTGATGAGCCAGAAGATCAGGGTGACCTGCGGAACCTTACTCAGAGCACCTGTCTCAGGCCGCTCGGCTGCCATAATACCCACGATCACGTCCCTCCGTGAGAGTAATGCTACCAAGATTTCTGTGACTACTGGATAAATGGGTTTGAGCCTGACAAAACGACAAAGGCTGCGAATCACTTCGCAGCCTTTGGTTGTTACTGGATATGAAGTTAGACGCTCCGGAAGGGGCCTAGAAGCTGTCTACAAGGTCGGGCTTGGGTTGACTGCGTTCGGAGCGGCGCAAGGCCTCTACCGAGCGTTCATGGGCCAGTACGGAGTGTTCATGAGCACGCTTGGACATCTCCTTGGCACTTTCGTGGTCGTTTTCATTGTGGCTTGCTGCTGCCGCGCGATGCGCGTGCGCCGCATGCTCGTGCTGCTCTGCTGCTGCGATATGGCTATTGTTTGGCATATTAAGGCACTCCAACTGCGTAGCATACGCTACGCCACATACCTTTGGATGCTCAAAAACGGTCGGGTGGTGTCCAGAAAGAGGGATGGCGAAGCAGGAGTGGAAAACAGCTAGGCGAGTGCTTGGCTGGAGTAGGCCGGCTGGCGCATGGCGGTGATCTGCGCCCAGGTTTCAGCAGCGGCGGTGCGGCGGTCAGAATAGCCGGGGCAGGTGGGCGCAAAGGTGATGGTTCCGGTAATGCCTTGTCTACCCAGGGTTTGCAGCAGGTGGGGGGCGAAGTGGATATCGCCGTAGTAGCAGAGGTCTTTTTCAGCGTGACCGGGCAGGGCGTAGCGGATGGCCGCCGCGGTGACGGGGATGCCGCCCCGGGCCGCAGGCTCAAAGAGCGAAGAGTGGAAGCGCAGGACGGCGGAGCCGTCAGAGCTGGTGCCCTCGGGAAAGAGCAGCACGGCTACTCCCTGTGACAGGAGAGAGGCCATCTGCGCGGCCACGGTTGCGGTGCTGGTGGAACTGGAGCGATCAATGAAGATGGTGCCGCTGAGCGACGCCAGCAGGCCCACGATGGGCCAGGAACGGATCTCGCGCTTGGAGACGAAGACGCACGGCACGGTAGCGCCAACGAACAGGATGTCGAGATAGCTGAGGTGATTGGCGACGATGAGGCCACCGGACGGGAGCGGGCCGTTGACGGAGAACTGAACTCCCATGCGCCGCAGCGTGAGCTGGCAGGAGCGCTGCATCCACGCGGCGCGGTCGCGGACGGTGATCCGCCCACGCAGAGCAAGCAGGGCGAAGGAGGCCAGGCACTGCAGCAGTGTGGCCACCAGCAGAAGCATTCGCGGCAGTCCGCGAAAGAGCGTCACGATAATGGAGCGTCGAGTAAGAACCGGTTCCTCGCAGCGGATGTCATGTTGTCCAGGTCCAGCAGCGTAAGGAAGTCGATGGTGCCGAATTCCCTGTCCCATGCAGGCGCGCCGCACGTCCTGGCTCCGACACCAATATACGTCCGCAGCAGCTTGGGGATCCGGGGCATTTCTTCAGGAGCCAGCGTTGCAGGCGGAAGCGCATAGGCGGTGGTGGGCACGGTCTGGAACTCCGGCTCGCACAAGTACGCCGTGAGCTGACCGTGCATGGCCCAGCCGGCCTGGGGATTCTGCGAGGTGAGCGAGGAGCAACCGATCAGGTAGCGGAGGCCGTTGAGACGGCTGTAGCGTGCAATGCCCCGCCAGAGCAGCGTGAGCACTTCGCTGGAGCGATGCTCGCTGTGGATCGAGGCGCGGCCAAGTTCGAGCACCTGGCTGCGGATCGATTCGTAGGGCGAGAAATCGAACTCCTGCGCGCTGTAGTAGCCGACGTTGCGGGCGGCGGCGGCGCCGGACTGCATGCGGTAGGTGCCGACGATGCCGCCTCCCCACTGATCTTCGACGATGAGGTGGTCGCAGAAGAGATCGAACTCGTCCTGATCGAGGCCGGTGCGGTAGGAGGCTTGCAGGCCGCCACCCATCTCGAGATTGAAGACTTCGAAGCGCAGGCGGCATGCGGCATCGCGCTCGGCGAGGGACTGCGCCAGACGCGCCTGGTAGCGGCCGGTGCCCATGGAGAGCGGAAAGCCGGGCTGGGCGACGGCTGTTCCCTGCCGCAGGACGATACCGTCAGGCGCTTGCACTATGGACGGATATTCCTGGGTGATCACGCTGCGATTATGGGGGGAGGGAGGGGCGAGTTCGCTTAATATGCCGAGAAAACACGGAGAATTCTCGATGAATGCGGTACCTCTCCGGCTAAAGCCCCAACCTCGGTTTATGGGTCTTGCGATGCAGGCTCAAGCGGGGGAGCAAAAACAGCATCTCAAGAAGCAGAGCAGGAAACTCCCCTGATTGCAGAAGCCGATCAGGCCTCAGCCCTGTAGTCTGGGCTGCGACGGAAGACCCTGAGCGTGAGGAGCCATGAGCAGACACACGTACAACCCTTCGCTGTGGCGAAAGACCGTGGGCTGGAGTTGTCTTGTCGTCGGCGCTCTGGGGCTGGTTCTGCCTATTATTCCCGGCATCCCGCTGCTGGTAATCGGGCTGGCAGCGCTGTCAACGCAACATCGCTGGGCGCGAGCGCTATTTGCCTGGGCCAAGAAACGCTACCGCCGTCTGCTGGCAAAGGCGAAGGCAGGCGCCGGGAAAGTCCGGGGCGTGCGCTGAGCGCAGCGAGGCGAAGAGGTTATGAGCCGAGGTGGCCGAGGCCGACGCCGATGACGTAGGTGACTGCGCCTTCGAGGGCTCCAACTGCCGTCATCTCCAGGCCGCTGCTCCACCACGAACGGATGGTGATGAGCGACTTGGCTGCGCCGACCGCGAAGTGCGCGATGAGCGAGATGATGGCTGCCACGATGATGGCCGGAACGCCCGCCATGAAGAAGAACGGGACGACGGGAATGAATGCGCCGACTGCGGTGGAGAGCGCGCCGGAGGTGGCGGAGACCCAGGGCTTGCTGAGGCCTTCTTCGCTCATGTGCAGACGCTCGCGGGCGAGAGCCTGAATGAGCTGCTCCTTCTTCTCGGCGATGTGGCCGACGAAGTGGTCAGCGTCTTCGGCGGTGAGGCCGCGGACCTGGTAGGTGAGGGAGAGCATCTCGCGGGCTTCGGCTTCGTTGTACTCGACGGCTTCGCGCTCGCGGGCGTACTCCGCCTCGTAGATCTCTTTTTCGCTCTTGGCGGCGAGGTAGGCGCCGGAGCCCATGGAGAGGGCGGAGGCGATCATGCCGGCGAGTCCGGCGATGAGGACGAAGTGGGCGCTGCCCTGGGTGGCGCCGGAGACACCGGAGACGATGCCGAAGATGGCGCCCAGGCCGTCGTTGACGCCGTAGATGGCATCGCCGATCCAGCTGGCGGCGCGGGGCTGGCCCTTTTCGCGCTCGGCTACCAGATCGTCCAGCGCCTTCTGCGCCAGTTCGGGCTCGTGCTGGTTGGATGAGGGCAGTCCGTGGTGAATGAGATTGCCGAGGGTGACGTAGTGCTCACGCTCGTCTTCGAGGACTTCGTGGAGGATGGCGATGCTGCCTTCGTCGCCGAGGTCGGTGATCTGCTTACCGTAGCGAGCGATGTCGCGGCTTTCGTCGAGTTCGAGACGGCGCAGCGCGAGGTCGGGGCCGCCGACGCGGTTGGCGAGCGTATCGGCTTCGCCGGTTTCTGAGCCATCGTACTGCGGCAGGGGCAGGCCGAGGGCGGTCAAGCGGCTGGCCCATAACTCAGCGTGATGCTTCTCTGCCAGAGCCATGTTGCGCAGGGTGCGGCTGCGGTAGGTATCAGTCGTCTGCTTGGAGAGGGTGCTATAGGTGTAGTAGCCGCGCATCTCCGCCTGCCAGTTGCTGGAGAGAGCTTCGGCGAGACGTGCTGTGTCTTTGCTGTTCATCGGTCTATCCCATCCTTGCCGAATATGGCGCTGGCAGTCAGTATTGGCGGTCACATTCGCTGGTGCGGGAATGCGGCATTGGCATTCCTTAGTGGTTCTGCATGGTTCCGTTCTCGGTGCGGTCGTCCACCACAATGCCGAGGTCGTTGAGCATCTGCATGGCCGATTCCATATTGCGGCGCACCTGGGGCAGTCCGGCAGCGGGAGTGTTGTGGGCTTCTTCCACCGCGATAACGCGACCATAAGGCCAGGAGGCGGCTGGGACGGCATTGAGCGCGGCGGGCAGATCGCCGATGCGGACATCGAGATCCTGACGGCGCGCACCGACCGGGCGCAGGACGCCGCCGGCATCGAAGGTGCTGGGGTTAGCATCTGCCAGCAGGACGTGCAGGGTGACCATATCGGGCTGCACGGTGATGTAGGGATTCTGCCAGTCGGTGAGCGAGTGGACAGACATGTAGAGATTTTTCGACGGGGGCGGAATCGCGTTGAGCTGCTGGTGCGCAGTGGCGATCATGGCGCGCTGCTCCGTGGTTTCAAAAGCGGCAGCGGGGGCGTGGATGGCGGATTCGGCGCGTTTGCAGCCGCCCAGTGTGAGGGTAACGGCGAGCAGGGCCGCAGCCAGCAGAGCAGATGAAAGTTTAGGCACGAATAGAAGGATAGCAAGTCTGGCGTGGAGGATGAAATGCAGTTCGCGGAAAAAATGGGATGCGAGGAGTGTCAACACTCCCATGCTCCACTACCACCGGGATACGAGACAACAGCACTGTCCATCGTTTCCAGTGCTCGTAACAGCTACAATGGAAGCATGATCAAGGGAATAACGCTGGTGCACGCCGCCAGCTCAAGTCCGGCTCCCGATGCATTGTTTGAGCAGCTTTCCGCGCTGCTGACGGCCATCGGATTTGAGCCTGGGCGAGGATGGAAAGACGAGGATGGCCACGCGGCTGCGTTTCTGGCGCCGCTGGGCAATTTGGAGATTGTGGCAGGCAAGCTGCCGGCCACGCCGCCGGTGCTGATCGAGGTCTCTGCGCTGGAAGACGTGCATGGCATGGTGAGCAAGCTGGCTCCGGTTGCGCCTTCGGCCATTGAGACGACCCACTGGAATTCGCGGCTGTTTACGCTGCAACTGCCGGGGCTGCACCTGGGGTTCTGGCAATCGGAGAACCCGCTGCACGGCAAGCCGGCCGCGGTGGAAGGCGATCTGTACGCCGATGGGATGAAGTTTGCCATCGTGGTAGCGCGGTGGAACGCCGTGATTACCGACCGGCTGCTGCAGGGCGCGCTGGACGGTCTGCTGCGATCTGGCGCGAAGCGCGAGGATGTGACGATCGTGCGGGTGCCGGGCGCATGGGAGATTCCTGCGGCGGCGCGTACGCTGGCGAACGAAGGCAGGCACGACGCCATCATCACGCTGGGCTGCCTGCTGCGCGGCGAGACGGCGCACTACGAGGCCATCTACACCGAGGTAGCGCGCGGAATTGGACAGAGCCAGCAGGAGACGGGCGTGCCGCATGCGTTTGGCGTGCTGACCTGCGAGACACTGGAGCAGGCGCTGGACCGCGCGGGCGTGAAGGCCGGTAACAAGGGATTTGAAGCGGCTACGGCTGCAATTGAGATGGTTTCTATCACGCGGAAGCTGAAGAGCGAGAAGCCGGGAGAGAAAAAATAGTGGGAACCCGGCGCAAGTCTCGTGAACTGCTGCTACAGATGCTCTTCCAGGGTGACCTGGGGAAACAATCGCCCGATGAGGTGCGCGGACTCTTCTGGGATTCGCGCGACGATGTGGATGACGACACCCGCGACTTTACCGAAGACCTCTACCGCGTGGCGACAGTGCGCACCGAAGAGATCGACGCGCTGATCGAGAAGCATGCGCAGAACTGGCGGCTGGAGCGGATGCAGGTCGTGGACCGTAACCTGCTGCGCGGCGCGATCGCGGAGATGCTGGGATTTCCGGGAACACCCGCGGCCATCATCATCAACGAATCGCTGGAGGTGGCGCGGCGGTATGCAGCGCCGGAGTCAGTGAACTTTCTGAACGGCGTGCTGGATGCCGTGGCGCATGACCTGATGGAACAGCGGCTGGCGAAAAAGAACTAAGAACGATTCACGAGAAATAAAAACACAAAAGGCAAAGACCCATGGGTCTTTGCCTTTTGTGTTGGAACGAGACTGATTCTGCTTAGGTGGTGGGACGCGGACGGTTCGAGAGCAGGTCGGGTGTGGCAAAGGTGGTGGCGGTCGATGTGCAGTTGCCGTTCACATCCTGCGTGTTGCAGAGGAAGAGCGAGGGGTTGAGCGTCCCGCTGTCCGTCCGCGCGGGAACGTTGATGACGTGCACTCGATTATCGCCCGACGTGCCGGTGTAGAACGTCTGGTTGTCTGGGCTGAAGATGCCGGAGACGGGTGCGGTGGCGCCATTCGAAAGGGTGACGGCAGAGAGCGTGCCAATGCCGCTGGCCGAAGGGATGTAGTACGGCAACTTTGTGCCCGTGCTGACAGTGCCCGCCGTGGTGTAGGTGACGAATGCAAGCGACGAATCCGACTCTGGCACGACACCGGTAATGGTGGCCTGGGCGATGCCAAGCGGCAGCGAGAAGGGCGTGGTCAGGTTGAAGAAGGTGGAGCAGGCGCCGGGGTTCGTGGTGCCGGTGGAGGTGGTCAGCGGGAAGTCTGTCAGGGTGTTTGCGGTGGCGCCGAGCAGATGCTTGCTGTCATTGGTGACGGCGAGCCGGTCTGTGAGCGTAGCCTGCGGAGTGCTGACCTGGGGGAAGAAGTCAGTGGGTGGCGCGCCGGCGGCGCAGTAGCTACGCTCCGTGGTAGTGGTTCCGGCCAGGAAGGCGCTGATGGAGGGCACTGAGACGGCAACGTCCTGCGGCGTGGAAGGTAACAGGTATGCATGCCAGCCGTTGTAATTGGAATAGACGAAGAAGTTATCGACTACGGTGGGTGGTGGGGTTGGCGGTGGTGGGAGCGCGGGATACTGACCGGTGATGTAGATGGTGGAATTATCCGGCGAGAAGGCGGCGTGGGTAGCGGTTCCGCCGAAGCTGACGTTGCTGCCGCCCGATGTGTAATAGATGTAGATCAGGCCGTGGATCGCATCGCTGAGTACGAGTACGCTGCCATCCTGGGAGATGCCAATCACAGTTCCCTTCACGCTGGCATCTTCTTTGGCGAGGCTGTTGTTGATCGTGCTGACTTCCATCAACTCCGTTGGGCTGCCGAGGTACAAGGTGGTGCCGGCTGCATCGCCCACCATGGAATTGGGAACATAGGGCAGGCGCACCGGCGGACTGACCGTGCCAGTCTGGAAGTCAACGTTGGAGAAGTATTGCGAATGCGTGCTGCCCATGAAGAGCACGGTGTTGACCGTGCCGGGCGTGGTGACGTGGATGGGATTTGACGTGACCGGAAGGCCGTTGCCCTGCACGCCGAGTTGGCTGAGCGGAGCATTGTTGCAGCTGGGCGGCTGGCAGAGGGCGGTGATGGTGCCTGCGCCGGGATAGGTCGGCGTGACCTGACCGGAGGCGTTGGCAGCAACCGTGCGCGGGCTGGTGGAGATGTATTGCAGATTCAGTCCGGTGAGCAGGGTATTGTTCTTGTCGCGAACCGTCGCCGTGAGCGCCTGCATATTGTTCTGGTTCAGGGTGATATCCGTCGACGAACCAGCGGCGAGAGTGATGTTTGTGGGCGGGCAGGTGGAGAAGATACCCGTGGAACTCGTGCTGCCAGAGCTGGAAGCGTTGGAAGTCGACGCCGTAAGGATGGTAGAGCCGGGAAGCTGCGCGGTGGCGACCGGAGGAAGCACACTGGAATTGATGGTGACGATGGACGAATCCTGCGGCGTAAAGGTGAGCGGGCCGGCCAGCGCGGTAATGTCAGTGCCATCTGCGGTCAGAACCTTGGCGGTCAGGGTGGTGGAAGTTCCCTGGGACGCGCAGGTGGTCTGCGTATTCGTCAGTTGCACACTACTGACGATGGGATGGATATAAATTGGGACGGGGTTACTGACGGCGCCGCCGGCGCTGGCGGTGATGTAGGCCGCAGGCACGGGAGCATAGCCGGTAAGGCTGGTGCCGGCAAACGAGAGCGTTTTAGTTACGCCGACAGGACCTGTGATGACGACGCTGCTGCCTGATGAGGTAGCAACGATGCCAGCGCTGGAGAATGCCACAATGTTGTTGAACGCCGCAGCAAATGCAGCAGGAGCGGGCGTTCCAGTAATGGTGCCGCTGAGAACCGGGCCTCCAGCCAGAGAAATATCCACCACACCATTAACACCAGCGTTGGTGCCGTAGTTCAGTACATAGGCGGAGCCGGCAGAGGTTGTGGGATCAGTGGACTTGATGAACGCAGGCGCGGGTGGCGGGGTGCAGGTGGTGTAGTCGGCTACGCCGCCGGAGGTATTGCGGTTCCAGGTTCCGGCGCAGATAGAGCCGCTGGGGGAGATGTCAGCATAGGTGACGTCGGTGGTGCCGTAGGTATACCGCACGACGCCAACCGTGTCGCCTTTGCAATCCAGGGCGCTGGGAGAACTGATCTGGCCGATGCCGCCGTAATTCAGCGAGACGCCATAGAGCCGCGGTTCCAGATTGATGGTGGTGATCTGGCCGACGACCATGCCGGAACTACCGCCGTTGCAATAATCCACGGCGCTGTGCTTGGCGCAGCCAGTGATCGAGATGCCGACCGGAATAGAGAAAATCAAAAGTAAAGCCAGTGTGACGAACCGCCGCATTAAACCTCCCCGTACCACAGCACGCACTCAAGACACGATGTGGACGGTCCTCTTGCAAACGCTGGATGTGCAGCCTCCAGTGTAAAAGCTGGGGGTAGAGGAAGCAAATGGCGGGGACGGGCTTGCGTGGGGCGACTGACGAAACGCATACTGAATCCGTCTACCTACTATGCGTCTAAAAAGCTTGTTCCCTGCGATTGCCGTTCTGCTGCCGACCCTGATGGTGCTGCCTGCCGAACGCGCGAATGCGCAGGAGGCGCCCATGCCGGATGCATCGCCGACCTCTAACGCACCGGCCGAGCCGGAGCCGGTGGCTACCCCGGGCATGCCGACCTTCCGGACCAATACCAACCTGGTGAGCCTGTTCTTCACGGCGTACGGCAAGAATAATCAGCCGATCACGAATCTGAAGAGACAGGATTGCACAGTGTTCGAAGACCGCGTGGCGCAGACGACGAAGAACTTTGAGCAGATGGTGGATCTGCCGCTGACCATGGGGATTCTGCTGGATACCAGCGGGAGCCAGGAGAAGGTGCTGCCGCTGGAACAGCAGTCCGGTTCCGCGTTTCTGAAGCGGGTGATGAAGCCGAAGGACGAGGCGTTCCTGATCTCGTTTGACGTGAACGTGGACCTGCTGGCGGACTACACAAATAATCCTGCGGAGCTGGAACGCGCCATGAACAAGGCGAAGATCAACGTGGGCGGCGGGTTCGGCGGCGGCGGGATTCCCGGGCTGGGACAGGGGCCGGTGAGCATCCAGAAGCCGCGGGGCACGCTGCTGTATGACGCGGTGTACTTGGCGGCGCACGACAAGATGCACCAGGAGGCGGGGCGCAAGGTGCTGATCCTGCTGACGGACGGCGAAGACATGGGGTCTCAGGAGAACATCAATTCTGCGCTGGAGGCGGCGCAGAAATCGAATGTGCTGATCTACGTGATCCTGCTGGCGGACCGCGCGGGTTATGCGCAAATGGGGCAGATGTATGGCGGCGACCGGGCGATGACGAAGCTGACGGAAGAAACCGGCGGGCGCGTGATCGACGTGGGCACCAACGGCAAGAAGCTGGAAGCTGCGTTTGCGCAGATTGAAGATGAGCTGCGGACGCAGTACCAGGTCAGCTATACGCCGCTGGACCCGGCACAGGATGGCAGTTTTCGGCTGATCAACATGAAGTGCGAGGGCGCGTCGAAGATCCGCACGCGCAAGGGGTATTACGCCAGCGCGGGCGGCAGCAGCGAGTAGTGGCAATTCCCTTTTAGATAAAAGCCAATATCAGCGGCACAATGATTCCGGCCAGCAGCACTGCGGCGATGGCCGCCTTGTTGCGCGTGAACTTCCATGCCATGTAGATGCCGGTGAGCGCCGAGATAAACAGGCCGATGGAGACGAGCAGGAAGAATATCTTCATGGGCAAGGGATGGTGT
>JARLFX010000201.1 GCA_031296355.1 Acidobacteriaceae bacterium | reverse complement strand
GCGCACGGAACGGACGAAGTGAACGGGATCGCCAGCGCGCGATCCGCGGAGGATGCGGTAGACGGATGGGCGAAGGTTGGCCAGCCAGAGGCCGCTCTCCTGCTGATGGAGGCGGTTGGCCAGACGGATGATGCGCGTGACCGCGACGCCGTCAATAAAGTTCAACTGCGAGAGATCGAGGATGACATGCGTTTTGCCGACACGGCGGCGGTCAATCTGCTCCTCCAGGGCGGAGCAATCAAAGCCGCTGAGGCCGCCGGTGAGGGGAAAGATGGTGACGCCGGGAAGCTGGATGGGCGCGCCTTCAAAGAGCGGGGTGCGTTCGCCCTGGCGGGCGAAGGCAAGCATCTGGCGTGCGAGCGGAAGGAGGAGGCCCATGGCGTCTGAGATGTAGCGGCCGAGGAGGCGGCCGGGTTCGCGGCTGGCGCGGTAGAGCCACTCGATGCCGAGGCGCTGATATTTTTCGGGAGAGCGGGGCACGATGCCGGCGATCATGTTGAGCGAGCCGCCGATGCCGATGCAGACTGGCACCTGCAGGCGGTGGCGATGGCGGGCGAGCCAAATTTCCTGCTTGGGATTGCCGAAGGCGACGAGCAGGATGTCTGGGCGGGCTGCGCGGATACGGCGCAGGATATCTTCATTGTCCATCTCGTCGAGAGGTTTGTACGGGGGACAGTGGCGACCCACGAGCTGCACGCCGGGATACTGGCGTTCGAGCATGGTGACAGCGGCGTTGGAACTGGATTCGAGCGCTCCGAGGAGATAGATGCGGTAGCCGTGCGCGGCGGAGAGGCGGGCGAGGTGCGGCACCATGTCTACACCGGTTACACGCTCGCGGAGCGGGGTGCCCATACGACGGGAGATCCAGAGCAGGGGCATGCCGTCAGGCACCACCATGTCGCAGGAACCGAGGACCTTGCGGAGTTCGGGGTGACGGAGGGAGTTGACCAGGAAGTTGACATTGGCGGTGGCGACCTGATGGAAGCCGCCTTCGCGGATGTAGCCGTCGATGCGGTCGATGGCGGACTGCATCGTCATATTGTCGAGGGGCACGCCAACAATGGTGACGCCCTGATCGGTCTCTGAGCCGTGCATGCCTTTTCCTTTACAGAAGGTTCAAGCTAATTGGGGAGGTTAGCGATATCTTGCGTCTCGCGAACGGCATCGAACATACCACCAAGGGGTTAGACCGCGATACTTCCGTCTTGCAGAGCCCAAAGAGCTATGCATCATCCAGGTATTCATAAGACAGCCAATACCGCAGGATACCGCGAAATTGGCATATTGGCGCGGATTTTGCACTGTGGGCGATACAGGCAGGTGGGGCGGCGCTTCCGTACAATCGAAGGCAGAGAGGTAGGCACTATGGGCGATACACGCCAGTTTGAACACGCGATGTTGCGGGAGATTTATGAGCAGCCGGGTGCGCTGCGGGAGACGATAGCGCATTACGTGGAGGAGGGACGCCTGCGCGCGGATGTGTTTGCGCCAGCGGGAGAGATGCTGCGGGAGCGGCGCGATGTGGTGATCGCGGCCAGCGGTTCCAGCCGCCATGCGGGGCTGGCAGCGGAGATATGGTTGGAGGATTTTGCCGGGCTCTCAGTGGATGTGGAGTATGCGAGCGAGTACATCTGCCGCTCGACGAATACCAAGCGCAACCCGGCGATCATGGTGATCTCGCAGTCAGGGCAGACGGCGGATACGTTGGCGGCGCTGCGCGAGGCGGTGCGGCGGGGGCATCCGACGCTGGCGATCACGAACGTGGAACATTCGACCATGGCGCAGGAGGCGACGGTATCGCTGCCGACGTGGGCGGGGGTGGAGAAGGCGATTCCGGCGACGAAGAGTTTTACGGCGCAGCTGCTGGTGGCCTATCTGCTGGCGCTGTATGTGGCGCAGATACGGCAGACCATGCCGGAGAAGGAGATACTGGAGCGCGTGGCTGCGGTGGAGGCTCTGCCGGCGCTGATCGAGATGCAGCTGGCGGCGTGGGAGACGGCGGTGGCTCTGCTGGCGAAGAAGTATGCGGATGCGGAGACCTTTTTGTACCTGGGGCGCGGCATTCACTATGCGATTGCGCGCGAGGGTGCGCTGAAGCTGAAGGAGTCTTCTTATGTGCATGCGGAGGGCTATCCTGCGGGAGAACTGAAGCATGGGCCCAATGCGCTGGTGAGCTATGAGACGCCGCTCATCGTGCTGGCAACGGTGGATGCGAATGATGATGAGTCTGCGCTGCGCTATGAGAAGACGGCGCAACTGCTGGAAGACATGCAGAAGCAGGGGGCGCGGGTGCTGGCCATCTGCAATGACGGCGATGTACACATTGCAGCGCTGGCGACGGATGTGGTGCAGGTGCAGCCGTGTGGAGAGTATCTGCTGCCGCTGGAAGAGGTGGTGCCGCTGCAGATGTTTGCGTACTTTGTGGCGGGTGAGCACGGCGTGGATGTGGACAGGCCGAGGAACCTGGTGAAGGCTGTAGTGACGGAGTAGGGGTTAGGTTATGGCGAAGCGGTGGATTTGCACGGCGCTGATGTTGTTCGCGGTGTCTGCGGTTGCGGTGGCGCAGAAGGACGCGGCGGATGCGAAGCGCGATGCGGAGTGGCGGCAGAAGATCAGGGCTGCGCTGCATGTGCCTGCGGCGCTGCCACCGTTGCAGGCGAAGACGTGGTCGCGGTTTGCCGTGGCGAAGGGCGTGACGGCAGAGCGCGTTACGTACAACACTGCCGATGGGATGATCGTGCCGGCGATCGTCTACATGCCGAATCCGATGCCGAAGACGAAGCTGCCGGGCGTGGTGGTGGTGAATGGGCATGGCAGCGACAAGTTTGGCTGGTATGCGTTCTGGAGCGGGATCGAGTTTGCGCGCGCGGGTGCTGTGGTGGTGACGTATGACCCCATCGGCGAAGGCGAACGCAATGGGGAAAAGAGGTCGCAGGCGGGTTCGCATGATGCGCTGCCGCTCCCGTATGGCACGCGGCTGGCGGGGCTGATGCAGACGGACCTGATGCAGGCGGTCACCCTGCTGACCCAGCGCAAAGACGTGGACGCGAAACGGATTGCGGTGGTGGGCTATTCGATGGGCGCGTTTGTGAGCGGCATTGCGGGAGCGATTGATCCGCGGATTCATGCGGTGGTGCTTTCGGGCGGCGGAAACTATGGCGGGCCGGGGAGCTATTTTGACCGCGGAACAAGGCCGTGCCAGATGCCTCCGTATCACGCGCTGGCGGGTGTGGCGGGCGCGGAGATGCGGGGCAACGTGCTGTGGGCACTGAATGCAGACCACGGGCCGACGCTGGTGATGAACGGGATGCAGGATACGGTGATGGATATTCCGCACTTCGGGCCGGAGTGGTTTGCGGCGCTGCGGGAGCAGACGATCAAACTGCATGGCAGCGAACAGAATGTGTTCACGACGGTGTTTTATCCGGGGGTGAGCCATCGGCCATCGTGGGTGAACCGCGATGGATTTTTGTGGCTCGACGAGCAGATTCATTTTGCGAACTGGAGCCATGCGCAGATTGAGAAGGCTCCGCTGACGCACATCAGTGAGTGGCTTAAGGCGAATGATGTGTTCATCGCGAAGAACTATATGCCGGAGGATCGCGAAGGCGGATTGATGGCGGTGGGCACGGATGTTCCGGGGGTGAAGCGCGAGGATCTGATGGCGCTGCCGGCGGCGGAGTGGGAGAAGCTGAAGGACAGGTTGACGTATGAGGCGTGGGCGGCGAAGGTGATGACGTTGTATCCGGCGGAGGCTGTTGTGGCGGTGGATGGGGTACCTCAGGGGCTAAAGCCCGGTTCCGTGGTGAGGTGAGGTATGCGGGCTAAAGCCCGCACCTACCTTAGAGGCAAAGACAGATATGCCAGAAGCAAAGGCAGAGGCAGTAGCGGAAGCAGCAGCAGTGGAAGCGAAATACTGAGATCCTTCGCTGCGCTCAGGATGACGGTAGTGGAATTGTAATGGCTGCGGTGGTGGTGGAAGCGATTACCGGCAGTGCGCGGTGTGCGATCAATTGGTGACGCTACGCGGTGTGCGAAGAAGACAAGGAGCGTATGGAGATACGGGTTCCGTTTGAGGAGTTATTTGACACGCTGGAGGCGACGATGCTGCGGTTGGGGTTTGCCCCGGAGCGGGCGGCGCTGTGTGCGCGGCTGTTTGCGGAGACGACGCGCGACGGAGTGTATTCGCATGGGTTGAACCGCTTTCCCCGGTTTCTGCAGACGATTCGCAGTGGGTTGTTGGATGTGAAGGCGGAGGCAGAGAAGGTGGGCGGCGTGGGTGCGTTTGAACGCTGGACGGGGAACCGCGGCGCGGGGAACCTGAGCGCGTATGCATCGATGGGGCGGGCGATTGAGCTGGCGAAGCTGCATGGGCTGGGCTGCGTGGCACTGCGCGATACCAATCACTGGATGCGCGCGGGGACGTATGGCTGGCAGGCGGCGGACGCGGGCGTGATCGGCATGTGCTGGACGAACACGATGCCGAACCTGGTGCCGTGGGGCGGGATGGAGCGCGGCGTTGGCAACAATCCGGTGGTGATGGCGGTGCCGCGCGCGAAGAGCGGCGCGCATGTGGTGCTGGATATGGCGGTGTCGCAGTATTCGTTTGGCGCGATTGCGGGCTACATTGCGCGCGGGGAACAGCTTCCGCATGACGGCGGGTACGACGCGGCGGGAAACATTACGCGCGATCCGAAGTTGATCGAGGCGTCGCAGGGCGGCATGCCGATTGGGTACTGGAAGGGTTCGGGGCTGAGCGTGCTGCTGGATATGACGGCGGCGATCCTGGCGGCGGGGCGCGCGACGCACCAGCTCTCAACGGACGTGATGAAGGAGTCAGGGCAGTCGCAGGTGTTCCTGGCGTTTGATGTGAACTGCTTTGGCGATGCGGCTGCTGCGGAGCGCATGGCGGATGAGGTGGTGGAGGCGCTGCATGCGGTGAAGGGAAAAGACGGGAGCAGGCCGCGGTATCCGGGAGAACAGACGCTGAAGCTGCGCGCGGAGAATATGCGGCTGGGGGTGCCGGTGGTGGAGGAGCGATGGAAGGAACTGGTGGGGGTGGCGGAGGGTTAGGCGAGATGATTGAGATGCAACAGAAAGGGCAGCCGCGAGGGCTGCCCTTTCTGTTGAGAGTGCGGTTGGGTTACGGCAATGTGCCGATGCGGTTCTGCTGGGCGGCTGCACCGAGCGGAGCGAAGCTGGGAACAGCGACACCGACGAGTTGGACGACCGTTCCAGTGCTGGCAGTCAGGTTATCCACCCAAACGTTGCCGGAGCCATCGACCGTCATGAACTTGGTGGTTCCGGTGGGGACGGGGTAGGTTGGTGTGCCGCTTGCGAATACTGGGATGCCTAACGGTCCGGGGACCGTAGGGGCTTGTGTAGACCCCAGGACAGGCGTCATCAGGGTGCCTGCGTTGTTGAATTCAGAGACGGAGTAGAAGCTGCCTGCATAGGTGCCCGTGGCAGCTGTAGTGCCCGTACTCAGGACCCAAATATTTCCGGCACCATCGATTGCTGTCTGCTTGGCGCTGATGAACTGATTCGTGGCCGAGACGTGGACGCCGGTGGACCCGACGGCAGCGCCTACGGGAATGTGATTGTAGCCGGTACTGCAGGGGAACCAGACCGTGCCATTGTGATCGACTTCAAGGCTGACCCCATTGCTACCGCCAGCAGTGCTGGGTGCATAGGTATTTGACGTATAGGATGTCGGAGTACCGAACGCAGGATTCACGTTTGGCACCATCGCACTTACGGAGCAGTTGGTGGTGATGTAATTCGGCACCCAGATATTGCCGTTCTGGTCGCTGCGAGCCTGAATGGCGTACGTTGATGCACCATTCATGGTGGCGACGTTCCCCAAGGTGGAGGAACTGCCTGACGTATAGACCGGTGCGGCGATGGTTCCGGTGTTGAGGAAACCGTTCAAAGGTGCAATGGGGGTAGTTGTCACCAGTGAGCAGTTGTACAAGAGGTTGAGGTTATTATCCATGGCAAGGAAGGAAGAGCCGCAGCCGGTGCTTCCCTGTGGAGCTTCTGTGAAGCTAGTGCTAGTCAGGGTTGAGGAACTAAGTTCCACCAAACTATTCGTAAGCAGTGTGCGGTTGGAGACCCATACATTGTTACTGGGATCGACGACCACGGACTGCGGGCTGCCGAGGCCTGTGAGGTCATACGGCGTACCGCCGCTCAGCGACTGGCCCATCGGGCTGATGCCGACGAGACCGCCATTGCCGGAGGAAGTGATGGCCCATATATTACCGCCAGCATCTGCTGCCATTGCGCCGCCAGTGCCTGTTGAATAATTCATCCCCACATTGTTGTAGACCAGATTCAATGTCCAATCAAAGGGCGCGGCTGCCAGAGTGCCGCCATACACGGGCTGTCCAGTGGCAAAGGCGTATACGTTGGCGAGGTTGGTGTAAGGAGCGAGCGCCATGTAGGTGGCGATCTGAACCGTGTCAGTGGGCACGGTATGGCCGGTGGGTGTTACCCCTGTGGGCGTAAGGGCAGCGATGTTGGCGCACTGCGAACCGTCTGCGGTCACGCCGTCAGACTGAACGCAGTCAGCCAGGATATCTGCCATGGTGTAGAGCTTAGCCGTGGGAACGGTGACGTTGGAGAAGCTGGGTACCGCCATGCCGTAGTAGATGTTGACCAGATTATTGACCAGAGCAAAGGCGTTCTTGAGGTCGGTATACGCGAGTGGATTGGTGACTGTGAGGGCGCCGCCGGTCACGGTGCCGATGGGTGCACCGATGTTATTGCCATTGGCCGCGGTGTTGCCGGCGAGGCCGCCTGCCGGAGTTGCAGCACCGACACTGCCAATGGTGAGTCCGCCGACGCTGCCGCTCTGGCCGACGCCCGCGAAGCTGGCCGTAGCGACAACACCACTACCGCTGCCGCTGGTGGCGGCTACATCCGGGGCTGAGGTGCAGCCTGCGCCGGGAGTGGAGGTGTTGAAGGTTCCTGTGGGAAGCGAGCCGCTGCCGTTGACGAGGATTGCCTGAGCGGTGGGTTCTGTGGTGCAACCGCCGCCGGTGAACGTAAGGGTAACGAGCGACGCCGCAAGGTAGCCGCTGCCGCCATTGGAGATGGTGTAGTTATTGACCGTTGTAAGACCGTTGGCAGCCTGAGATGCGCCGCTGAACTGGGCAGTGGCAAAGACCGTGGCGACGGTGGTGACTTCGTTGACCTTGAGTCCGGTCAGGGATGAGGCGTTACCGCAGGAGCCGATGGCTGCCATCAGAGCCAGATAGGAGTTGCCGGAACTGGCGACCCAGTTGCCAGTAGAAGTGAGGCCGGGATTACCGCCAGTGACGGTGAGATAGACAGGCATGTCTGATGCGGGGCAGGTGTACGAGTTCGCGGGGAAAGAGAAGCTGCCGGTGCCATCGCTTGCGGTGGTGACATGAGCCAGCGATGTGGGGGCAGAGCCGTACCCACTCACGCCGGGATACCAGAGGTCGACGCGTGCCCCGGCGACGGGAAAGTTACCACCTTGCACGATACCGCCGATTGCCGCGCCGGAAGAGACCCCCCATGGATGAGGGCGAGGAAAATTGGTTAAGGCCACAGCCGGATAGAGTGATAGCGATAACACAGCTACATGCTGGTAGGAAGAGTTTTGAGAGTTTCATTTTTGTCACCCGTGGTAAATTGCTGCAGTTTGCGAAGCCCTGAAATCATGAAAATCTAACGGATGCAAGTATATTCACGTGGGGAATAGCTTTGTCCAGCATTTAATGCGAAGTACGCATTAAGTATGATCCCAATCTATGCAACCGGTTGCTCCTGAGCATAGCAGAGATCAGTGGGCGCTGGACTGAAAATAATCGCGAATTTTGGTGGCCATGGCGGTGGAGACGACGGCGGTGAGGGCGTCGATGCCGGCTTCGCTGATGCCGCGGATGCTGCCAAAGTGCTCGATCAGGCGGATGCGGGTGCGGGGGCCGAGGCCGGGGATGGCGAGCAGTTCGGTTTCACGGTCGCGGATCTCGCGGCGTTTGCGGTGGTAGGTGACGGCAAAGCGGTGGGATTCGTCGCGGATGAGCTGGACGAGGTGGAGGACGGGGGAACGGCGGTCGAGGACGACGGGCTCATCCTCCTGCCCGTAGACGTAGATGATCTCCTCCTTCTTGGCGATGGAGGCGAGGGGCTGTAGGGTGATGCCGAGGGCTTCCAGGGCGGCGCAGGCGGCGTGGAGCTGGCCGAGGCCGCCGTCGATAAGGATGAGGGAGGGGAGGGGGCGATTTTCTGCCTGTAGGCGCTTGTAGCGGCGGGTGATGATCTCGCTCATGGAGGCGAAGTCGTCTACGCCGGTAACGGTTTTGACCTGGAACTTGCGGTAGTCGGACTTTTTCATGGCGCCGTTCTCCCAGACCACCATGGAGGCGACGGTTTCAGAGCCCTGGATGTGCGAGATGTCGAAGCACTCGATGCGGGTGGGGAGGTCGGGCAGGGTGAGAGCGTCCTGCAGGGCTTCCTGAATGGCTTTGGCGGACGGTTGCAGGGTGCGGAAGCGCTGATCGTAGGAGAGCTTCGCGTTCTGGCAGACGAGATCGACGAGGGAACGTTTTTCGCCGCGCTGGGGGACGAGGATCTCCATGCGCTTCTTGAGCTGCGTGGAGAGTGCGTCGCAGAGGAGTGCGCGGTCAGGGAAATCGACGGGCACGAGGATGGTGGGGGGGACGTAGGGCTTATCGAGATAGAGCTGCTTGAGGAAGGCGGAGAAGAAGGCGCCGGGGGACCATGTGGATTCGTGGCCGTTCTCCCAGGTCTCAGAAGCGAGACCTGGGGCACCCGCGTTGTCGCCCACATCAGTGACGGTATCATCGGCTGTTTCCGTATCGTCGAGGACGAACTCGGGGAGGTCTTCCCAGAAGAAGTCGCGGCGGTCGACGATTTTGCCGGCGCGCATGTGGAAGAGGTTGACGGCGAGCATCTGCTTTTCGAAGTGGAAGCCGAATACGTCAGCGTCTTCATCTTCGGCGATGTCGACGCGCTGCTTTACTTTGAACTGATCGATGGTGCCGAGGAGGTCGCGGTACTTGGCGGCGAGTTCGAACTGATTGCTGTCGGCGGCCTCCGTCATGCGCAGGTGGAGGGATTTCTCCAGCTCTTCGACGCGGCCCTGGAGGAAGAGTTGAGCGTCGCGGATAGCTTCGGCGTAGAGGTCGGGCGTGGTGAGGCCTTCGACGCAGGGGCCGAGGCAGCGCTTGATGTAGTACTGCAGACAGGCGCGGGGATGGTAGCGCGAGAGATCGACCTTGCAGCTGGGAATGAGGAAGCTGCGGTGGATGAGATCGACCAGGCGGTAAGCGAGATTGCCGGGGAAGAAGGGGCCATAGTAGGCGGCGCCGTCTTTGCGCAGGCGGCGGGTGACGAAGACCTTGGGGTAGCGGTCGCGCATGGTGAGCTTGACGTAGGGGTAGGTCTTGTCGTCGCGCAGCAGAATGTTGAAGCGGGGCTGGCGCTGCTTGATGAGGTTGTTTTCGAGCGCGAGAGCTTCATGCTCGTTGGCGACCTGGATGTATTCGATGTCGACGGCTTCGCGCATGAGCGAGCCGGTCTTGGCGTTGGCTTGAGCGGATTCGAGGAAGTAGGAGCGCACGCGGGCGCGGAGGTTCTTCGCCTTGCCGACGTAGATGACCTCGCCCTCGGCGTTTTTATAGAGGTAGACGCCGGGTTGCGCGGGGAGGGTGCGAATTTTCTCGTGGAGATCCATGCGGGGCCGTACTTATTTTAGATGCGGCAGGAGAGATGGCGACTCGGCTGGAGTTAGACGGGAGGTTCGGCAGCGCGGGCTGCTTCCATTTGCTTGCGGGCGTCGATATCTTCGACGGTGCCGTACCAGCGAGAAATCTCGCCGGAAGGGCCGAAGCGGGGCGAGCCCTGGGAGTGCATCCACTTCCAGTCGCCGGTGATACTGAGGACGCGATATTCGATATCGATGGGTTTTCCGGTGCGCAGGGATTCGCGCATGGTCTTCATGACCGGTTCCAGGTCTTCAGGATTGAGGGCTTCGAGCCAGTTGAGGTTGCGCATTTTTTTCCTGCTTAATTCCGTGCCTGGAACCCACTGTGAGCTGATCTGCAGACTGTCGCCTTTCGCATCCATCGTCCAGGGCACCTGGCTGGTGACTTCATCGATCTGCTGCAGGCGGTTGACGCTCAGTCGCAACGCTTCCTCCGTCTCTTTCCCTCTGGTAATATCGACGACCGCGATGGAAACACCGATGACCTCGTCTGCCTCATCCCATGCGGGCTGATAGGAGGCGCTGACGATGCTGCCGGGCTCTCCTGCTACGGTGGAAGGCATGGGAATTTCCACATTGGCCAGAGCTTCTCCGTGCAACGCGCGGTGCAGGTAAGGTTCAATTGTTGGGAACAAAGACGGAAGCATCTGCTGCACGGTCTTCCCCAGATGTGCCGAGACGGGAGCATGATTCATCTCCGCAAGCTTCTGGTTCAGGCTGACGAAGTGCATGTCACAGTCAAGGAAACAGAGACCAACCGGGGCACCATCATAGATGGCCTGAAGCTGGGCAAGGCGCTGGGTGGGCAGGGCTTCAAGGCTGGAGACGGCCCAGCCATCTCCCGGAGTCGACAGCG
>JARLFX010000024.1 GCA_031296355.1 Acidobacteriaceae bacterium | reverse complement strand
TAGGGTGTGAACTCGGCGGTGCCGATTTTGGCGGAGACGGCGTCGCGGAGGACGAAACGCACGCGCTTTGCGCCCTTGGGAATATCAACAGAAACCTGGAAGGTCGCAGTCTCCGGCGTTGGCTGGCCAGCCTTGCGTTCGGCCTGTAGCTCGCGCGTAGTGTGGCTGAGGATCTTCGCTTTGCTGTCGAATGCGATGGACATGCCGGTTACTTCCGCAAAGGCGCTGCCATCGGGGCGCGGGGTCCAGGTCAGGTCGCGGGCGGGGACTGTGACCAGCCAGACCCTGGGGTCATCGCTCTTCTTCAGCGTGAGGGCGAGGCCGTTGTACGACATGCTGCTGAGCGCGGCCTGAGAGAGATCGAGCTGTAGCAGGCTCTTGCGCTGATCGGCGGGCAGGGTGGTATCAGCGGCGGCGTTGTTGGCGTTTGCCGTTTCAGGATAATAGCCTTCGCGGGTAACGGCGATCAGATCGGGATTGGAGAGCTTGATGACGATCTTGCGGAACTTTGCCGCATTGTCGCTGGCATTGGTGGGCGAGTAGGAGAGGGTGTAGTAGTTGGAGCCTTCGTCGATGGTGGTGCGGATCTCGGCGTCGATATCGTTGCGCGAGTAGAGGATCTGGCCGCCGGTGGCGGGGGCGAACTGGTTGAAGTCGACATCCGCGCCGAAGGGATCGAAGTCGACCGTCGTGGCGTCGTCCCCATCGCCTGTGGTGACGCCCACGGTGGAGGAATCATTGGCGGTGGGGTCGATGTAGTTCAGGGTGATGCGGTCAGCCAGCAGCGTCTGGGTGAGGCGGCGGGTGAGATCGCCCATGACCTTGATGGTGACGGGATCGGCGCCGACGAGGTTGACTCCGGGAGCGTTTACGCCAACCCAGATAACATTCTTGCGCCCGGGAGTGCCGCGTGTGGCCTCAGCGATCTGCAGCAGCGAGGCCATGGACTGGGCGATGCGTTCGGCTGCGCCAGGGCCGGTTTTGCCGCTCTGGGCGAGCTTCCAGGGGTATTCAGGGAAGTGCTTCTTGAGCGCGCTGATGACGTCTGCTCGATTTTGCGTGTAGTCATGCAGCAACTGGAATTTGGTATTGCTGGCGACGAGCAGGGCGGTGGGCTGCTTCAGCACCGCAGGCTGGGCCAGGAGGTACTTCTCTAACTCATGGCGAGCATAGGCCATGTCAGAGAACTGCGTGTTTAGCTCATCGAGCACCAGCAGGGTGATGGGGGCGTCGCCGATCTTGGGTAAGTCTGCGGCGGAGGTGACGACGGCTTTGCCGACGGTATCGGGCGGCATCACATGGGCGGCGGGAGTTTCAAAGGTGCGAATCGTCTGTGGCTTCTTGTCTTCCAGGACGGAGAAGTCTTCCTTCTTCAGGCCGGTCACGATCTTGCCCTTCTTGTCTTTCACCACAACGTCGAGCACGACGATGCGGGTGTTGACATGGAAGACGGCGGTGGAGTTTGCCTGGGCTGCGAGGGGCGAGGCGGCAGGGAAAGTAAGCAGCAGGAGCGCGGCGGCCAGTGCGAGGCGGCGGGAGGGAACAGCGGCAAAGCGGACGGGCATGCAGTCTCCGGAGTTGGACGGTGGATTTCCTGAAATTATGGGTCGACCTAATCCTAAACCCTTGGGGCAGGCGAAGGTTGTGCGGCACTGCTAGAATCGGTGCTGATGAAATGCCCCTATTGTGGTCATCTGCAAGATAAGGTTGTGGATTCGCGCGAGAGCAAGGAGGCGGACTCGATCCGCCGCCGGCGCGAATGCGAGGCGTGCAACAAGCGCTTCACCACGTACGAGCGCATTGACGAGATTCCGTACATGGTGGTGAAGAAGGACGGACGCCGCGAGAAGTTTGAGCGGCAGAAGGTGCTGACCGGGATATTGCACTCCTGCCAGAAGCGGCCGGTACCGGCGAACGCGCTGGAGAAGATCGTGGATGAGGCGGAAGCGTTCATCGTGGATTCGGTGGAGCGCGAGCGCACCACGCGCGAGGTGGGCGAGCTGATCATGTCTCGGCTGAAAGAGCTGGATACGGTGGCGTATATTCGCTACGCCAGCGTGCACAGGGATTTCAAGGACGTGCGCGAGTTCAAGTCAGAACTGGAACAGTTGCTGAACCGGGAGAAAAGAAGCAGGGATTAGGGATCAGGAGTTAGAGGAGCTACGAGTTGTCTGTAGATGCAAAGGCATATGAGATTCTTCGCTGCGCAGAATGACAAGTTTGATTTCTAACCCCTAACCCTGTTCCCTGTTTTTGGAGGTTTGCGATGCGAGTTGAGGGTGCGATTTTATTGGGGCTTTTGCTGGGCGCCAGCGGATGCAAGACTGACCAGGCCGCGCGGCAGGCAGAGAATATGGACAAGAGAGAGCCGCCTGCGGTGGCTGCGCTGGACCCGGCGATGACGGGCACATTGGCCGGGGTCATCACCTTCAAGGGCAAAGCGCCGGCGAAGTTGCGCATCGACATGAATGCGGACCCGGCCTGCAACAAGGGCGGCGGAGAGAATGACGTGGAGCAGTATGCCGTCAACAAGAAGGGCGGGCTGGCGAACGTCTACGTCTACGTGAAGAGCGGGCTGCCGCCGAATGTGAAGTTCCCGCCGAAGACAGACGTGGTGGTGCTGGACCAGAAGCATTGCCGCTACGAGCCGCATGTGGTGGCGGTGCAGGTGGGCGAGCCGGTGGAGTTCCGCAACTCGGACGCGACCATGCATAACGTGCACACCCTGCCGAAGATGGTGGGCAATTCGGCCGCCGATCTCTCAGAGCCGCCGATGAGTCCGCCTCAGCGGCAAAGCTATTCGCAGCCGGAGGAGATGCTGCCGGTGGGCTGCAACAACCATCCGTGGATGAGCGCGTTCATCAACGTGAGTGCGTCGCCGTTTTTTGCTGTCACCGGGGCAGACGGGAAGTTTGAGATCCACGGGTTGCCGCCGGGGATATACACCATTGTGGCGGTGCACGAGAAGATGGGCGAAGTGGCGCAGCAGGTGACGATTGCGACCCAGGTGACGAGCAGGGCGAACTTCACATTTCCGCAGTAGCATCCAACGGTTCTGAACAAGGCAGCCATCCAGCATGAGGGGGAGATGGAAATGACGCAGTATACGCAGCCGTTGTTATTGCATGGAGCACTGCCGTTGTGGTTCCTGATCGTGGCGCTGTTCATTCCGCGGATTGCGCTTTTTGCCGCATGGTTGCAGGGGAACCTGGTGCCATTTCACCTGTTTGGCTGGATTCCGCTGGTGCTGGGCATCGTGGTGCCGCGCATTCTGGTGCTGGTACTGATCTACCGCGACCAGGGACTGTCCGTCTGGTTTCTGATCCACGCTATTGTGATGGTAGCGGTGTGGGGCGGCATCGGCGGCAAACAGGCACGCAGGCGGCGGCGGGACGAGTTCTAGCCGGTACTGCCCAAGGACAGAATGACTTAGCAGGTGTGGCTGGCGCGTCCTGATCTGTGACGGGCGACACGCTTGTTCGCGACTTTGGAGCAAAGAGCGGCTGTTTCGCGATATTCTAGTAAAGTCGCGGAATCCTTGCAGAGTGCGCGTAGGCGCAGGCAGCAGACTTTTCCCCGAACATCTTTTGAAGATGCGCAGCCGTGCGTACAACCGCACTGCTGGGCGGGCAGGAATTACACCGATGGAACGACGCAAAGTAGGCATTCTGGGTGCGACCGGCATGGTCGGTCAGCGCTTTATCCAACTGATGCACAACCACCCGTGGTTTGAGATCACCTGGCTGGCCGCGAGCGATCGCTCGGCCGGTAAGACCTACGGCGAGGCGACGCGCTGGAAGCTGGATACGCCGATGCCGGCAAAGATTGCCGCGATGACGGTTTCTCCGAACACGCCGGAAGCAGCGGGCGACGATCTGCCGTCGATTATTTTTGCGGCGCTGGATGCCGACATCGCGCGCGAGCTGGAGCCGAAGTTTGCGGCGGCGGGCTGCGCTGTGATCTCGAACTCAAGCGCGTTTCGTATGGTGGCGGATGTGCCGCTGGTAATTCCAGAGGTGAATGCAGATCATTTTGGCTTGATCGAGCAGCAGGGCTGGCGCAAGAGCAGCGGCGGATACATCGTGACCAATCCGAACTGCTCTGCCATTGGGCTGGTGCTGGCGCTGAAGCCGCTGGAAGAGCGGTTCGGCATTGAGTCGCTGTTTGTGAGCACGATGCAGGCGGTGAGCGGCGCTGGGTTCCCTGGCGTGGCTTCGCTGGACATCCTGGGCAACGTGGTTCCGTTCATCAAGAACGAAGAAGAGAAGATGGAAGAGGAAGTCGGCAAGCTGCTGGGGACGTTTACCGGCGCCAAGATCGAGATGCTGCCGGCGAAGGTGAGCGCGCATTGCAATCGCGTACCCGTGGAAGACGGACATACCGAGTGCGTGAGCATCAAGCTGAAAAAGAAGGCGACGCGCGAAGAGATTCTGGCGGCGTGGGAAGAATTTCAGCCGTTGGCCGGTACAGGGCGCAATGGCCTGCATCTGCCGACCGCACCGCTGCACCCGGTGGAGTTTGAAGCTGCGCCGGACCGTCCGCAGCCGCGGCTGGACCGCATGCGCGGACACGGCATGGCTTCAACGGTGGGCCGGTTGCGCGAGTGCCCGCTGCTGGATTGGAAGTTTGTGGTGCTGTCGCACAATACCATTCGCGGGGC
>JARLFX010000200.1 GCA_031296355.1 Acidobacteriaceae bacterium | reverse complement strand
CTCTTCCGCCAGGATACCGAGCCGTCGGTGCAGGCGGCGATTCGTCTTGTGCCGGACGGGTGGCAATACTATATGCGTCTGGCTCAATTCGACCGGGAGCACGCGCGGGATCTGTTAACTACTTCGCTCGCTCTCAATCGCTACGACGCACAGGCTGACATCGAACTTGGATTGCAATACGAGGCTGACGGGGACTTTGCCCGTGCCGAAGAGCAACTGCTCCAGGCCTACGACGTGGATCACACCTATCTGCCGCGCTGGAGCCTTGCCAACTACTATTTTCGCCGTGACAATTTACCGGCATTTTGGAATTGGGCCCGCAGCGCCGCCGCAATGCCTGCCGAAGACGTCGGGTCGCTTTTCGATCTGTGTTGGCATGTTTCCCCTGATCCCGCACACATTACCGCGGCGATCCTCAATGAAAAACCAGAACTTCTTCGCCAGTACATCGGCTTTCTGCTTGCAAAGGATCAGCCTGCCGCTGTTGCTTCTGTTGCGCCGCGTCTCATTCGTTCCGGTGACCCGGTTTCAGATCGCCAAACCATGTTCGCCGTCGTCAATAGGCTGGTTGTTGTCAACGATGCCGCAGACGCCAACGCCGTGTGGCGCTTGTTGATTCAGAATCGCTGGGTGGTCGCCGATATCTCGATGCCTAACAACGCCGGTTTTCAGCGTGAACCGCTCCCTGTCAGTTTCGATTGGTCCCTTCCTGAGTATCAAGGCCTTCACTCCTGGCCCGGCTCCTCTGGACTGATGACGGAATTCACCGGGAGCGAGCCTGAAGACTGCACCATCGCAGACCAGGCTGTCACCCTCACTCCAGGAAAGTACTCGCTGTCCTACGACTACCACACCACAGACATCCCTCCCGGCACGGGAATTCGTTGGCAGGTTCTCGTCGCAAAGTCGAATGCTGTCCTTTCCGAATCTCCCGATCTCTCCAGCAGCGAAGTGAAACATGCGGCGCTGGATTTCTCTGTTACTTCAGGCGTTTCGCTTCTCCGTCTTCGCCTGGCATACCGCCGCACTCTTGGCACTCCGCACATCTCAGGCATGCTCAATGTGGCTTCTACTCATATTGAGGAGCTTCCCAGATGATTACTTGTCCACGATGCGGCAGCTCCGATACGCGCTATTCCAGAAGAACTCATTGGAGCGATGTCTTTCAGTCGGTTTTGTGGAGGAGGGCATTCCGGTGTCACCACTGCTGTAGGCGTTTCTTTGCCTTCAAAGCTCCCATTGGAAGCTCCAGGCAAGCCGTTCAATCGAATGGAATCAAATCACCCATATCGGCGTTAAGTCTTCCCGTCAGAAGGCGTCTCGTGCACCAGTTGATCGTAGCCGCTGTCTTTGCCGTAGCCTTCCTCGCTTTTTTGCTTTTCCTGAGCTATTTCACATCCAGAATCAACTCTCCACAGCATTCCAGCATGGCAACTGCTCACATCACCATGTCCATTTCGTAGCCAGGGTTTTCGGGAACCAATCAGCTTGCGGATCAGAAACAAGAGTGCCGCTACGTTGCCTCGGCCGGCATGGCCTTTTGCGTATCTGTCTTCTGCTGTGTGCGGGCCATATAAAGCAGCGCCAACAGAACAAACATCCAGCCAGAAACCGCCGGGCGCGGAAAAGGGAAGTCCACGCACGCGTGCAGCATAATTGCAATCAACCCCATCCCCCACGGATTTCGAACGGCCGTCGGAACAGCCACAGCAAAGGGCACCAGCACCAGCAGCAAAAATGGAAATCCGCCGTCGGCGGCGAACTCAGCCCAGTCGTTATGCGTGTGGTTGGCATAAAACGGAAAATCCTTGATCGCGTAGCGCTGATAGACCTCCGGAAATGTTCCAAGCCCGTAGCCGGTCAATGGCCGATGCATCGCCATGTCCGCCGCCGCCAGCATAAACTCCTTGCGCACAAGATAAGGATCGTTCTGCTGAAAGCGCTGCCACACGCGCTCCCAGCCGACCGCGAGAGTAAATGCTGCGGCCAGCACCGGAACCATTACCAGCATGGCAGTCGTCGAGCGTGTGGGCAGTCCGGTCTCCGGGTCACGTAACTTTACAAGCCCGATTACCAGCATCACCAGTAGCTCTGCCGTGCAAAGAGCCGCGCCGGCGCGTGACGCTGAACCAATCACCGATCCATACAGCAGACCGCCCGCAAGCACGTACCACCAGGACCGCCAGCCCTCGCGCAGCGCCCTCCAAAGGGCAATCGGCAAAGCCAGCTCCACAAACTGTGCATAGTTGTTGTAAGACGGAAAAGTCGCGTAGACATCTGGATACCCAGTAGGAAAGATCCAGAGAACGAGCCCTTGGGAAGTGAAAAGCTGTGCCAGGCAAAGCACCGCCATTGCCGTTGCAAAAAACAGAAACGCACTCAGAACATTGCGCCGCGCCGTCCGTGTTCGAGCCACGGTCTGGGTCAGAAAGAACACCCCCGCCAATGCGCCCCAACGCAACACGGAAACGCGGGTTTCAAGACTCGAAGCCGTAGTGTGCGCTACCAGTTGCACCACGCCCCAGAGAGGAATCAAATACACCAGGCATGGCGCCAGTCCGCCTGCAACGTGCTCTTTCCCTTGCCGGATTCCTGCCAGCAGGTAAACGCCGAGCAGCGCAAAGATGCCGATCTGAAAGCTGTCGAGCGCCCATGCCGGGCGAACAAACATCGTCACGGTCGAGAAGATAAGGCACAAAAACAAGCACGCGCCTACAACCGTTAGCGTGTATCGATTGGCTTTCGCCTCTCGGCCGCTCGGGTCGGAACCTACGCTAATGGGTATAACGTGCAATGCGACCATTGTATGTCACGCCCTTGTTCCGATTGCAAAGTGCCTT
>JARLFX010000199.1 GCA_031296355.1 Acidobacteriaceae bacterium | reverse complement strand
CCAAAACCCCAAAACCCCAAAACCCCAAAACCCCATTGCTGCCTCACAGCCAATAACGCAGCGAGACGCTATAAAAGAATATGGCCATAGATGCAACAGGCTGTAATAGTAAACTAAAGGTGTGAATATGCCGAGTCGTATGTAATAGTTAAAAAGCAGCAGTGCTATAAAGCGTGACTGATCTATTATATACATATTAGAATTAATGGTTAGCAATTCAGCAGACGCGATTCCTGGGTACGGCGAGGACTAACCGGCGTAGCAAGATGTTTATTGGCGGACTCTCGATGAACACGACGCAGGGTAAACTCCTTTCTAACTTCTTAGAGAGCATGCGCAAGTATTTTGAGGAGTATGGCGAGGTCACCGATTGCGCCCTGATGCTGGACCGTCTCACAGGTAAAGTTGCGGCGCAAATGTTAGGCAAGTCGCGCGGCTTCGGTTTTGTGACCTTCAAGGACCCCACGTCCGTCAAGAAAGTTCTCAACGACAAGCCCCACACTCTAGACGGAAAGACGGTGCCGCCAGATTTTTAAACTATTAGATCGATTGCAAGGAGGCCATTCCCAAATCGGCAGACCCCAATGACTCGTCGAAGACGACCGCAGACTACAAGACAAGAAAGATCTTCGTGGGAGGACTGCCACACGACCTGACGGAAGGTAGGTCAGAAATGTGACGTGGACAATAGACCAGTTCACCAGCTACTTCTCGAAATACGGCAAGGTCACCCATTGCCAGATCATGAAGGACCGGGACACAGGGAAGTCGCGCGGGTTCGGCTTCGTGACCTTCGAGACGGAGGAGGCCGTCGACCGGGTGCTCGCCAACATCAAGGAGCACAAGCTGCTCGACAAGTGGGTTGAGTGCAAGAAGGCTACGCCGTCCAAACCGGTCTCGTCTAAGTCTCAGTCGCAGCAGCCGCACATGCCTCGGATGCCTAACGTACGCCAACTCTTTCTTATTAAAATAAATAGTCCGGCGGATACCCTTCGTCTAAGTACGGCGGCTATGGAGGCAACCACCACGATTACTACTCGGCAGCCTCCGCCTACGGTCCACGCTCCGGCCCCGCCTCAGGCATGCCTCGCTACGCCAGCAATCCCTTCGTCGCCGGTACCGGGCCGTGTTCATTTTTCGTATAGACTACCAGCCCGCAGGATACGGTGCGCACCAGCCTCAATATTACGGCGGAAACGGCCAGTACGAGCAGTACCCACAGCCAAGCATGGGACCGGGAATGGATGATGGAGCCGAATTCGCCCAATACCAGCAGGACCCCAGAGCCCCGCAGCCACAGATGTACTCACGCTACGCTCCCGCAAGCAGCTACCCACCGATGCCGTCGTACTACGAGCAGCCGAGAGGGTACCCGACGGGCCCAGCCGAGCCGCGTGCCTACGACCCCACCCAGCCCCAGCATTCCGCCTATGGGCCGCCGACCCAGGACCCGATTTACATGGGCTACGGTAAGGAGCCCCTCGACGCCCCCAAGCCAGCCGTCTCCGCCCCAGCTCCAGCTCAGTACAACTATTCCAAGGACTATCAGCCAATTTATACCGGATTCTTCAGCGACCAGCCGGCATCTTACGCAAGTAAGATAGAGACGCACATAAACCCGCTAGCCGGAGGAGCGGAGGCCGTGGACGGGGGACAGCCCATGGGCGAGAAGAAGGCGGAACCCTTCTCGGCCTTTAGTCAGCCCTTAGGATTAGGGTTTTTCCCGCCACCGAAGAGCGATGAGGGCGATTCCAGCGACACTAAACGTATTGTCCTTCGTTTTCACACTGTAGCGTACGGCGGCGCAGCTAGCTACAAACCGTATTAAGAGGAGATAGGGGTTAGACTAGCTTCGATAGCTCAGCTAGAAGGTACCTATCTAGATAATAGCTAGTCTAATTGATTGACCTCGAGCTTGAATTTGAACTTGATCTCCGCCGCATTCTCTCGATTATCGGCGACGGTATTATTAAATTGAATGTTCCCGCAGATCGATATTGCGCGATTGCACATCATACAGTGCTAATTATGTGTGCTATTATGTTTATTATTCCTGTGCTTGTTGCATTAGCCTCTCGCTTCTTGTTCCGCTGCGCTATGGGGTTTTGGGGTTTTGGGTTTTTGGGGTTTTGGGGTTTTGG
>JARLFX010000198.1 GCA_031296355.1 Acidobacteriaceae bacterium | reverse complement strand
CTGTTCCAGTACCGTAGCGGCGATCCACTGACCATTTGGTCTGGCCAGTCGAACAACTCCGGCTCAGGCCAGAATCGCGATCGTGCAGTGCAGACCGGAGCTCCCTATGGCGGAACCGCATGCTCAACAAGCGTGAACTGCCGGAATTACCTGAATCCGGCCAGCTTTACGAACAATACCGCTGGCACGTTTGGATCCGTGGTGAAGGGCGCCTTCGTGGGGCCGCATTACGTAAACTGGGATGCAAGCCTGGCGCGTCAGTTCTCGTTCAGGGAACGGACAAACCTGCAATTCCGCGCCGAGTATTTCAATCTCCTCAACCACACCAACCTCGGCGATCCGGGCACCACGGTAAACTCGACACTCGGCCGAATCACGAGTACGAGCCCGCAGAACTGGAGTGGCACTGCACCGCAGAACGATCCGCGCATCGCGCAACTATCACTAAAGCTGGTCTTTTGATCTGATGGGGGAGTGCTGCCAACTCCGCACTCCCCCATCAGCTCGCGCCATTTTGATTTCTGAGCGTAATGAGAAGCGCCGCTTGCGGCAGTTTATTGCTGGCCGTGTGCGAACGCATTGACTGGAGAGTTCGCTCCCATCCTTGGATGTAACGCGAGAAAGACGTGAAGGCTATTCCATGACTAATGCAGCAGGATGGGAATTAAACAGACATCTCAAGAGAATGCTAGCGACGGTGTGCCTCTCGGCAAGTGCCCTGACTACGATGGCGAATGGGGCGCGCACAGCGCAAGCTGTTTATCATAATCCAATTCTCTTCGCGGATTACTCCGATCCGGACGTGATCCGCGATGGTGCGAATTACTATCTGATTGCCTCCACATTTCACTTTGTGCCTGCTATTCCGATCCTGCAATCTACTGACCTTGTGCATTGGACAATTCTTGGACACGTCGTTCAGCGAATGGACATGGACCCTCGCTATAACATGGCCGGCGGCAATCGCTACGGCGAGGGCGTGTGGGCACCTTCAATCAGGAAACATGATGGGCTGTACTACGTCTATTTCCCGACGCCAAGCGAGGGAATCTTTGTGAGCACTGCGGCGAAGATCACAGGGCCGTGGAGCGCGCCGGTTCAAGTGATTGCACAGGCCGGCCTTGAAGACCCATGCCCCTTTTGGGACGACGACGGAAAGGTGTATCTTGTCCACTCCGTGACAGGCGCCGGCCCGTTGATTCTTCATCGCCTGTCGGCTGATGGAAAGCACGTACTCGATGATGGAAAGATCATTGTGCGGGACCCCAAGCACCTGCCTGTTCTTGAAGGCCCAAAATTCTATAAGCGCAACGGGTACTACTACATCTTTGCACCATTTGGCGGCGTTGGCGTGGGAGCTCAGGCTGTGCTGCGTTCGCGCAGCATTTACGGTCCATACGAACATCGCGTTGTACTCGCACAAGGCTCGACCAAGATCAATGGACCGCACCAGGGAGGCTATGTCGAAACCTCGGACGGCGAAGGCTGGTTCGTACACTTCCAGTCTGATGGAGCGCACGGCCGCGTTGTTCACCTTGAGCCTGTCCGCTGGCAAGACGATTGGCCCCTGATCGGCGAGAGTCCGGACGGTGTGTCTACCGGACAACCGGTGGGTTCGGGCCCAATTCCGGGTCACCCCTACGTGTCTTCGCTGCAGCGCCCACAAACCTCCGACGAGTTTAGTGATCCGAAGCTTGGACCGCAATGGGAATGGAATCATAATCCGGACGATGCCCACTGGTCCCTGAGCGCCCGGCCTGGGTTTTTGCGTCTGTTTCCTATGCGGGCAGAAAACCTGATCTCTGCGCGCAATACTCTCACGCAATGCATGCAGGACAACGCCTTTGAATTCACTGTCCGCCTCGATTTAACTAACATGAAGAATGGCACGCACACCGGTCTCACCATGTTTGAGGAATCGGCAAGCGGTCTTGAAGTTGTTCAATTGGGGAGCGAGCAGCGATTGAACTTCTTTCATCTGCAAGATCGCGAAGCCGGACCAGTTCTTCCTCAAGCGAACGTTCAGCTTCGAGTGCATGTCGAAGGCGATCAGGCCCGCTATTTCTTCAGTCTCGATGATGGCAGAACTTTTCGTGCGTTGGGCGCGACCACACATATTCGATTCAGTTGGTGGAAGGGAGCGCGGCCGGCTCTGTTCGCTTACACCATGCTGGCACGTGACCCTGGTGCTGTAGACTTTGACTGGGTTCATTACCTCGCGCTTGGGCCCAACCCGTAGTGTGCGCGAATAGAAGCGCAACCATATTGCAAATACGAACCTCGATTTT
>JARLFX010000197.1 GCA_031296355.1 Acidobacteriaceae bacterium | reverse complement strand
CGTGCGATGCGCCAACATGGCAGTCAAGAATGGTACAGCGCAACGAGCGTATCCATTATCCACAGAATACAGGCACACAGTGTGGGCCAGATTAAATATATTCGCTGTTTGATATGAAGTCATATAAATACATTTGAAATGACTAACCGCGCATCGACTATGTTGGCACTAGTGCTGATGCTGGCCTTCGGGCTGGCGGTCGAGCGGCTGCGGATCGACGGCATCGAACCAGACGCCGGGCCTTTGTCCGGTATCTCTCTCCCGTTAACTTTTCAGGCGGAACAAGAATCATGGTCCGCGGCGGACCCTTCAGGGGTCGCGAGCTGGAGTTCAAGCGGCCGAAGGTACAGACCCTGTACGATTCCTTAGTGCAAGTTTGGCAACTCCCACCGTGTCGTCAACGCCACCTACGTCCGCTGCTCTTCCCAGCCCACTCTGCCTGGCACCAAGGAGCCTGAGGCCGAGGAAAAGGCATGCCAACCTGTCTCACGTCACATAGAACGACGTCTGTCTCCAGTGCGATAATAACCCAGCAGGAGACTTGGCAGAGATCATCCCGTTCACCATCAGTCTTACGGGAGACTTCACCGACGCCGCCAACAGCATGCACTATCGCTACTATCCCGACGTATCTCGGTCCTTATAATTCAATTTTCGCGTAGCCGAAGGTCACGGCGATATTCCCAAGATACGGCAAGAAGAACGGCGGGACCTTCATCCAGATATGGGGCGAGAACTTCCTCAACTTCGACCAATACCTTCGCTGTTCCTTCGGCACACGCGAGTCGCCTGCCTACTTCGTGGACGAGCACTATATCTATTGCTAGTATCCAGACGTTATAACAGAGTGCGTAGCGCGCCGCCCTCGGATGTCGTGGACGCTCCTATGCCGCTGTCCGTGACTATGAACGACCAGCAGTTCTCCAATTCTATCGACTATTGGTACTACGAGTTCCCCTCCATCTTCATGCTTGATCCAAACCGCGGTCCGGATACCGGCGGCACCCACGTGCTGCTGAAGGGCAACAACTTCGACCCATTCGTGGACTTCCCCATCACTAACTACAACGACACCTTCTGCCGCTTCGGAGAGCTCGGCATCGTTCCTACCCAGGTTCTGAACTCCACCAAGATCGTCTGCATCTCGCCTCCCTCATACATCCTGAGAGAGGTTGTGGTGGAGATAACGCTGAACAGCCAGGAGTGGACGCGCGACGGGAATATCTTCTACTATTACCGGCCGCCGTTCGTCTACGACATCGAGCCGCTCATGGGCCCAGTCTCAGGCGGGACCGTGGTCCACGTTCACGGAAGCAACTTCGAAGACACCGGCACCATCCGCTGCAAGTTCGGAGAGAACACCGTCCCTGGCGAGTACGTCAACGTTAACGAGCTGACCTGCGCCTCCCCCAGAACAGACAAGCCCGGATACGTGACCTTCCAGGTCGCAGTCCACGAGGACGACTTCTCCAGTCCCGACCTGTTCAAGTACCTCTACTACGACACGCCCATCATCAAGTACATCGAGCCAACGTGCGGGCCTGAGAGAGGGTACACACAGCTGATCATCTACGGCGAAAACTTCATCGACCCCGGCTTCGACATGGTCTACTGCGTCTTTAATGGGACGATCATGATGAACGCGACGGTGTACGAGCCCAACAGGATCAAGTGCTCCTCCCCGCCCGTGCTGGATCGCTACGGAGTCAACGTGAACAAGGTGGCCTTCTACGACGTGTCCATCACTCTTAACAGGAAGGACCTGAGCGGACCGGTGAAGCGCTTCCACTACTACAAGGAGGTTGCGGTGAAGACCGTCGTGCCTTCTGGCGGACCTATCGACGGCGGCACCCTGGTTAAGCTGACGGGCCGCGGGTTCAGGCCAGTGTGCGCCTGCAACGTGACCGTGCGCTTCGGCACCTTCCAGGTGCGTCCAGTCAACTTCACCGAGGACACTGTGTTCGTTCGCACCCCCAACGTGACCCTGCCCGACGACGTGGTGGTCTCCTACGGTGTCAACGGCCAGCAGTACAATCCTGACATCACTCTCAACAAGAAGGACGTTGAGAACACCTTCACCTACTACGGCAAGCCTATCGTAACGAACTACCACCCGCGGAAGGGGCCGTCTGTTGGCGGGACCGTGATCAAGATCACCGGCTTCGGCTTTACTCCCTACCGCGACAACGATGGCAACATCGAGAAACGCCCGGTGTGGATCAGACTGCGTCGCTACGACAACCCGAGCATCGTGACTCCTCCCAAGGAGGCCGAATATGTGGACAACGAGAACATTCGCTGGACGACCCCGCCGGGGCCGGGCGAGACCCACCACATCATGGAGCTGTCCCTCAACGGCGCAGACTACTACCCCATCCTGCCCATCAACGAGACTTACAGTTACACCTACTACACCTCACCAAGAGTCGAGAACATCTACCCAACGTTTGGGCCGCTGGCACACTCGTCGATGATCACGCTGTTCGTCAAGGGCAAACACTTCAGCTGCCTGGACCAGAACTGCACCCACGTCACCTGTCGCTTCGGCAAGGGTGATGAGGCGATATTCGTGCCTGCCACACGCGTCAGTGCCACTGAGATCCATTGTCGCATTCCCAAGTACAACCGTCCCGATGTGGTGCCAGTGGAGATCTCCCTTGATGACGAGTATTATACAAGCGACAACAAGGAGTTCGGCTTCTACGACCCGTTCGTGTGGAACGTTAAGCCAAAGATGGTGTCGCGGAGAGGGAACACGACGATCAGGATCCACGGGTACGGCTTCGTGAACACCACCGGCAGCTCGCTCAAGGTCCGCTACGGCTATCTCCACAAGCCCCTCCTCTGTCGCAACGGTCCTTGCGTCGTCATGGGCAAATACATCGACAAGAACACAATCGAGGCCCAGACCTTCCCATACAAGGACGTAGTGTACTCCAACACTGGCCTGCCGCTCAACCGTGACGAGTTCGCTGTCGAGGTCAGTGTCTACGGTGACGACTTCACCCGCAACAACGCTACCATCTTCTACTTTGAGGAACCGACGTACGGAGAGCCGGCGCCGCCACAGGTGGCGTCGAACGGGAATGAGACAATGCTGATCCCGACGAACTATCACACAAACTACACAGACCCGCGCAACCCAGTCAACGATGAGCCAATATTCCGCAGGTACGGCAACGCCACCTGCAGATTCACCTCTCTCTCCGGCAAGGTCGTCGTCACCCAGGGCTACATGCTCCACTATCCCATCAAGGAGGCCAATTATTACAACTATCTGCACTGCACCTCGCCAGTGTGGGAAATGCCCGAGGGAAGCGATTCCGAGAACGTGGTCATGGACATATCGGTCAACGGAGGCGCGGACTACTCTGGCGGGAAGATTGTGAAGATCACGGAGAAACTGGCCATATACAGAGTCTACCCGCCCTGCGGACCCACCTACGGCCGCACCCGCATGCACATCATCGGCACCGGCTTCCGCTACTTCGAGCAGCTACACCTGAAGTGGGGAGTGCTGAGCTCGATACTTCTGGACAAGGATTCCGCCCAGTCGTTCCTGTACAACAAGGACAAGATGATGTCCGCTGACCCATACGAGCACGATATCATCAGCATGAACGAGGAGGTCAAGCTGTACTACAAGGACAACAAGCAGTACCAGACCATCTACAGCCTGTCACCCAAGCTGCCGAACTGGGACCGCACCCACGGCGGACAGGTGTACCTCGCCCTGGGTCGCACTACGGAGATTGCCATACACAAGTCCAAGAGCTACCTTCTCCACTACTACGGTCCTTCGACCCTCGAATACTACTACTACCAGCAGCCCACCTTCAAGGACATGAAACCGCGGGCCGGCCCCACCACCGGAGGCACTCTGCTCATTATTCGCGGCGCGTGGTTCAAGTACATGCCAGAGTACGGCGTGATCCCTTACGTCAAGATCGGCGACAAGATCTCTCGCTGCGAGTTTGAGTCGACCGTGCGCATCCTCTGCAGGACCCCGCCCAGCAACACTACCGATGTGAGACTGCCAGTGAGCGTGGGCCTCAATGGTGTGGACTTCGGCGAGACTGGCCAATACTTCAACTATTACTATCCGCCTGTGATAACGGACATTTCGCCAAAGAGCGGGCCGGAGAGCGGCGGGACGAGGATTCGGCTGTTCGGCACGAGGTTCTCCAACATGAGTTCGGCCACCGATTTCAAGTGCCGCTTCACCTCCCTGGACTACTCCATGCCGCCTAAGTACATCCCTGCGATATATGAGAACTCGACAACGATCGTATGCAGGTCGCCGGGAGGGTGGAGTTCGGGCAGTCGCGTCAACATCGAGATCACCTTTAACGGAGAGGACTACACGAACAGCGGGTCGATATTCTACTTCTACTCGATCCTGTCGGCCACCCCGCGCAGCGGCCCCTCTGACGGCACTGCCGGCCTCCTCACTGTCGAGGGCAGCGGCTTTAAGGACAGTGGACTGATCGCGTGCTTCTTCGACAAGACCAAGTACCGCGCCATCGAGGTCACCTGGAACTATATCAAGTGCAAGATCCCGCGGGCGAGGTACGGCGACGACTTCTTCGGCACTGTCCCCCTCGAGGTCACCATCAATGGTGTCGACCAACACAATTTCGTGGGCGGGTTCCACTACTATCCTCAGATCAATGTGACGGACTTCTACCCACGCACCGGCCCGGCAAAGGGCAACGGCGTGATCAAGTTCTTCGGCAGCCGGTTCCGCGCCGACTTCGCCATGGCCCACCCAGCCTGTCGCTTTGGCAAGTACGTTGGCGACGCCGAGGTGCTCAACGACCACGAGATGCTGTGCCACATTCCGCCCATCGATGTCATTAACCAGACGTACAAGGGCGAGGCAGCACTCAACGGGCAGTCGTTCGTTATGACCAAGAACGGCACCGAGTTCGTCCCCTACGGCATATACGACATCGACCCATACGGGGGCCCGATCGGCGTCCAGACGCAGATCACGGTCACGGGCGAAGGCTTCTCCCGCGACGGCAAGGCCAAGTGTCGCTTCGGCATTCCGGGCAGCTACGCGATAATGGAGGGGAAGGTGCTGTCCTCCCAGAGGATGATCTGCACGTCCCCGAAGCACATGGACATCCCCAAGGCCATCGGTGCGCCTTACGCAGTGCCCTTCTCTGTCTCCTTCATGGACGAAAAGGTCAACCCGTGGACAGGAGCAAAGTTCGCCCAGCAGAAGAATGCGGCGAGCGCGAACACGAATGCGAGCGCCGAATCCAAGTTCAACCCATGGACCGAGACTGGACACGTCTACCGATTCTACACTCAGCCCATCATCGTCCGCATTAATCCGAAGTCCGCGAAGGTGAGACAGATTATCGACGTGTACGCATACGCCAGCCCCAAGGCGCCCTTCGTCGAACGTACCTCCCACCCCAATCACTCCGCCATAGCGATGGTGCCCATGTCGAGGAGGATACCTGACAGCGGAGTCAAGTGCAGCTTCGGAAGGTTCGGCAGCACGCCCGCAATTTACCTCAACTCCACCACCGTCCGCTGCGTCACTCCTAACATCAAGGACGAGGTATTCTCCTTTTCTGAGTCCGATAGCCTGACACTATACGTGAGGAGCATGTATATCTGAGGGTCGCAATCAACGGCCACGACTATACTGACGAGAATGAGAACAGTCTCTTCACCTTCATCGGAACCGCCACTCTCTTCCTCTACTGGCCATACATAATCGGCATACTCCTGGGCCTGCTGGCGCTGATCGCCCTGATCATCTGCTGCGCTGCAGTTCTGAACAAGGCTGCGGAGACCGAGATCATTGAGTCCTCGAAGCGGCCAGGACGTGACACAGGTGCGGCAGCAGGACTGTTCGGCAAGCCGCCACATACGCTGAGGGACGAGTTCGGATTCTACAGGACACGCGGGTACTTCCAGGGCCATCAACAGTCGCCGGCGCCGCCCGGGACCCGGAGCACGGTCTACAACCCGCCGAGCGCCAAGCGGCCAATCATACCGCGTAGTCCCATCAGCTACAACATCTAATACAATAATCGCACACATACACATACGAATCCCTAACTGATATCTTCCCATTGTCTCCTACATTCACTCGCACTGTACATTACGCTCCTACTTACAGTGTCATTGATGCACTGTGCACTATTCGCGTCGTGCCATCGAACCACGGAATGTGCTGTCTATTTGGTGTGGAACTAGGCTTATTATTATATCGCAAGAACAGCGACGATATGTCAATAAACAGGGATAGGGAGGAGAGCGAAGAGGTCGCGAGAGAGCTTCGGGCCCAGAAGCCGATCCCGCTCAAGGAACGGCTGCGCATGAGTCCTATCCGCAGCTACGTCAAATACAGTACCGTCCGTTCCATAACACTGACCCGCAGACAAGTTCCCATGGCCGCTGCTGGTCCACGTTCTGCTGGTGATCGCGACCAGTGCGCAGGTCATGATTCTCTCACAAAACACCCTGGGCTTCGCCCGCTCCGAGTCCAAGTATTTCTACTACTGGTTCATGAAGAACGACTCGAGCTTGTACAACGCCAAGGCCTTCACCCGCTACATCGATATCTTCGAAATCGACAAACTCAATTCCACCATCCGCGGCCACATTAATGTATCGACAATTCTATAACAATTTTCGCGCAGAATTATTACACCATCGGAGACGACACGATCGAGGAGTTCGAGTACTTCAGGAACGAAACCACGGGGGACCCGATCCCGGTGGACGTGACGTACAAATACCTGGAACACAGCTGGGAAAATGCGAGTCTTCCGCTCTTCGATGTGATAAATAGCACATACTTCGCTTTCCTCGAGATGTCCCCCGAAGTTCTTCGCGTATTCGCACACACTTCGATGCCGTAGAGGTTCCTTCCGAACCTCAAGGAGATCTCGCTCCAGTACAAGCTTAAGAGTCGCCTGCCCTCGTTCGGACAGTACGCCTCGGTCAACTGTTTCGCGTGGGTAATACGCCCCTAATCCGATATCGCGACGTAGACAATATACGAGCGAATTACATTTGACCACATGAGTCACGCGGTCATCGGGCTGAACATCGACCAACATGGCTGCAGTTCCGAGCCTAGTACCGCTCCACTATTTCACCGGCGTAGTGTACCAATGGTCACGTCACCTGTGGATCCACGGATTGGTGTTGTTGCTGGCACTGTTCTCGCTCTGTCTCTGCTGGAACTACTTCTTCGACTCCTACTACATCTACGCGAAATTCCACGAGCGCTACATAAAACCGTATTTCCTGGAAAGGAACGTGGACACGGTGCAGGCAGCGCTGGACGTGATGACCAGAAAGAACGAGGATTACCAGATCGCGCTGCAACAGAAGGAAAACAGCATGTCGGCAGAGGGAGAACAGATGGTGGGCGCAAGCTTTGTGCTCGGCCCCGGGGGACCGCTGCTGCACTCGGGCAAGCATGGGAAGGGTAACAAGCAGGCACAAGAGATCGTGAAGAAGATGGCACCAGACTCGTGGGTCAACGGCTGGGACATCGTTGCTGCCATCTCTAACGTTTTTCAGCTGGCCGGCTGTCTCATCGCCTTGGTGGATCCAGCAAGAGAGATTTCGTCGGCGAGCGCGTTCATCGGATTCGGCTGCTTCTTTGCCTGGGTCAACATACTTCGCTACCTGCAATATGACATGGGCTACTTCTTCATGTTCAGCGCGATATTCAGGTCATTCTCAACTGTGATACGCTACCTGCTGGGCACAATGACGGTGTTCTTCGGCTACGCATTTTTGGGCAGCTCGGTGTTCTGGCAGTCGCACAGGTTCGAGAGCGCCTCGCGGGCCATCCACATACAGTACGCGCTGCTAGTGGGCGACAGCATATACGACACGTTCGCGGACCTGACCCGGATTGACTTCGTTTTCGGACAGGTCTTCCTGTACACGTTCATCATCCTCTTCATCTGCGTTGTGCAGAACCTGATCGCGTCAATAATCCAGAAGGTGTACTCCGAAGACCGCAAGGTCGAGGTGCGCACGATCATCGAGAAGGAGCGCAAGGCTCTCTTGGAGGCGGAACAGCGGGCCGAGGCAGAAAAACATCGCCCTATCCCACAGGAGGAAGAGAAGGCCCCCGTTCCCGCCCTGCGGCTCAAGGACCAGGTCCAGGATGTATTTTAGCTCAGCAATACGATTATGGGTAGATACTGACCACGATCGACAGCATTCGGGCGCAGTACAAGGTCCAGCGCGAGGTCTTAATGGAGAACGCGAAGAAAGAGCTGGATGCCGAGTATGAGGAGGTAGTGCGTTCGCTCAACGCAAAGCTCGCCGAGCAGCAGAAATGATCGTCTTATTGTTGTTCCCCCAAAAACATACTATTCTCTCAGTTGATCGAGTGCATGTGCTACGCGCATCGCAGTCGTCATCCAATGGGGTTTTGGGGTTTTGGGGTTTTGGGGTTTTGG
>JARLFX010000196.1 GCA_031296355.1 Acidobacteriaceae bacterium | reverse complement strand
CTGTTTGAGGCAGTTTGGGGGCGATGAAGGCCATGTTTCAGGGCATAAATCTGCAAAAATCCGTAGTTGACGAAGGGGCTTGTATTGCTTGCAAGCCTTTTTATTTGTTGTTGTTAGGCGATTATCCGGGGCGGAGGCCATTGACTAGATGGTAACGGGCCTCCGGTGTGTAAGTGGTTTATTTTCTATGGCTTTTTTGAGATCACACAGTTTCACAGGATATAGGGGGGAGGGGGGTAGGCAAGGGTTCAGGGATCAGGGAACAGGGATCAGAAAGACTGCGATAGCGGGGTGCGTGGATTTGGATAGAAGTGTCCATGTATCGATTGTGCGCTTTTGGGGGGTAATTTTCGGCAAGGACGGGGACGGGGGGTGGGGATGAGGTACCCGCCCGCTCATCGCGAAAGGCCGCGATGAACGGGGCACAGTTCCTGTTACCACGGTTCCCGATACCAGGATGAGTGGGCCACCTGCCGTCATTGTCCTTTTTTAGAAGTTGACTGAAAAACAGATGCAGATCCTTCGACTCACCACCCCCAAGCTGAGAAACGCTTGGGGCTCCTTTCGCTCAGGATGAAAATCTCTTTATTTATCAGTCGTTTACGCGAAAAGTATATGTCGATACGGCCTAGCGAGCGCTGGGGTAGGTTCGGTAGGCGACGATCTTGTCGTCGATGGGGGTGCCATTGAGATTGGATGTCTTCAGCACGACTTCGAAATAGGGAAGCGTGGTGACATGGAGCATCTTCTGGAAGCGCGATAACTGGTCTTCCGAAGTGAGGAAGTCTCCTCCGCCTTCGGTGGCAGCGGAATCAGTACCGGAAATGATGATGACTCTGCCGGGCTGTTGGGGGTTGGGCAGATAGGCGACAACGCAGTAACCGCCGGGCGATGGCGAAGGAGACGCGGAATAAGTCTTCTGCTCTCCAGCGGCGGGCGTTCTGTTCTCAATGTAATCGAGCGACCGGCTGAGATCGTACTCTGCGGAGAAGTTCATGTTGCCGTCAAACAGATCGACCCATGGGTTCGACTTCCTGGCTCCGATCAAGATGATGTTGTCTTCCTTGACCAGGGCAGGCGAGTAATCGCGCGCTGAATACAAGTGGAAGTTTTTGCTGCCCGGACTGAGGGCGAGGATATGCTGCGCGGCGCGAAAGTCGCCGAGACTGCCGTTATTCCTCTGCATGATCATGGCAAGGTCGACGCGGCGATCCTGACTGAGATTCGTGGTCTGAACCTTGCCTACGTAATTGCGGCTGAGGTAGTCGCTGAGAGGTATCGATCGCTTGGTAATGTCTTCGATGAGGGCAAAAGAGGTATCGGCAAGAAGGATGTCAGTATTGGGCCGTCCCGCCAGAATCCCTGACCAGAAGGAGGCGACCGCAGGCGTGCTTTGCCATGCGGCGGCGTTGAGCGACCGGTACATGGTGCGATTCTGGGTCCACAAGATCCAACAGGCAATCGCAAGGCAGGCGATGAGAACGCCGGCAAGCACCAACAACCGGCGCTCCACCCTGGCCGTCGCGGGCAACCTTATTTCTGCTGCATCAAGGGCGGGAGGCAGGCTGGCGTGAGATTCTTTGACCGTTTTCGAATGGATCGGGGGCACAACGGTGCGACGTTGGAATACAGGTTTGTAGCTGCCCCTGGGAATTTCCATGATGAGGGGTTCGCGGGAGCCATCCGATTCAAAGTAGTCTTCAATGCGCTTGCGCAGTTCAGAGGCATTGACGCGAACAATATTGTCGAGGCTGGTGTCGTAATCGGCTGGGCGGCCGAAGACGTTTGCACCGATCTCCTGCTCGTGAATCTGCTCCAGACCCTCTTTTATGGATCGCGTTCCCACATAGAGCAGGAATTCCCTCAGCCGGGTTGCGCGCTTCAGTTGCGGACTGGCAACGACGCGCTCAATAAGAGCCCAGCACGCTTCGGAGTCGGGAAGTTCCATTTCAGCCAAAGCTGGCTCTATGACAGGCTTGTTCATTTAGCCCCAGTGCTGCGGGAACTTTACCACG
>JARLFX010000195.1 GCA_031296355.1 Acidobacteriaceae bacterium | reverse complement strand
CTAGCCTTGATTAGCATCAAACTTGCCCGATCTGCTTCCAGGTGTGAACGTTATAGCCGAGACTCTCTCCCTCCACATCACCGTGTCCGTTGCGCCAGCTTAGGCGGAGCGCGCCCGCAGCCGTCCGCATTGTGAAGGGAATCGATCCATCGCCATAGACGCGCACTGTGAGTTGGCGAGATTCAGTTGCGCCTGCATGCGGCCCAACATTGGCCCAAGGCATAACACTTCCGCTCTTCACGTACACCGGAATTCGCTCTGTGGTCGCAGGCAGAACAAACTCCGATCCTCCCTGCAGCGCCTCGCCAGTCCAAAAGTCATGCCATGCGCCGTCAGGGAGAATCACATTTCTGCTCGCCTCGCCGGCAAACATGGGTGCGACCATCATGCGATCACCAATCATATATTGATCATCAACGCTTGCAAGGCGCAGTTGCCGGGGGCTGTCGAGCACCAGTGCGCGGAAGGGCGGTGTACCGTCTTCCGCATAACGTTGGAAGGCCGACATCAAGTAGGGAACCAACGCCATGCGCCAGCCAATGATTTCGCGGCACTGCGATTCAAGCTTCTCCCAGCCCTCCAGCAATTCGTCTGCGTTGTTCTTCTTCCTGTTGAGTTGCTTCCAAGGTGGATTCTTGATGTACCAGCCGTTCACCATTGCCAGCAGAGAGAACACAACACTCTGCAAGCGGCGAATCAAATCCTCTTCGCTCACTGCATCGCGCACCTCAGGGCACCACAGTAGGCCGCTGAATCCCGAGTTAGCCAGAGCGCGGATGAAGTCGCGATGATTGTAGAGGTCGCTATAGAGCACAAAGGGGTACGGCGTTGCCAACGCTCCGCTTGAGCGTACCAGACAGTAGGTCTCCTTTTGCCTGCGGCGAAATTGATCCCAGATCGCCATCTGGTAGCGAAGGCCAAAGACGCTGTGCATTTGCTCGCCATCAACGCCCGAGGGAAACGTGCTGCACTCAGGAAACGACCATCCACCTGTGTAGTCGGAGTTGTCGCACTCATCAATCTTGAATCCACTGATACCCATGTCGATCAGCGTCTTGCCGTGGAAGTCGCCAAACGTATCTCGCGCTGGCTGGGCCGCAAAGTCGGGTACAAGCCCACCCCATACACCAAAGTTTCCGGAGTGGGGTTCAATCTGCGGGAAGAGTGGTGAAGCAGGATGCGTAAAGGCATGTTCCCAGAGGTTCACCTTATATTGCATGGCGCTGGCAGAGCGCACAAAGGCCTCTGCGTCCGGAAAGCGATCCTTGTTCCACACAAAGGTGCAGGAGTACGCGTGGGTCTGCCATCCTGCTTCGATGCCGATCACATCGCACGGAATCTTCCGCTCACGGAATTCATGGGCGAGCTTGAGCGTGCTCTCCTGCGTTGCGCGCGATTCAGGCCTGTACCAAAAGCCGAGCCCCCATTCAGGCGGCACAGGACCTCCGCCAGAAAACACGTTGTACCTCTTCACCACGTCCAGCATTTCAGGACCAGCGAAAAGATAGACATCGACGCCTGAGGCATGGGGGACATCAACTATGATCGAGCCCGTATCGCCATCCTGAATGTTGTGTGTGTAGTTTGGATCCGGATTTGCACCAGTGATCGAGTCCACGGGGTATGTTGGCTTGGAACGCGCATCGCCAAAATAAAATGTCGCGTAGCGTGCCGTATCGATCAGAATGCCAATGCCTTCCGTTGTCACATAAAAAGGGACCGGAGCGTGCGAGTCGCCGGTATCGAAGCGCGGGTCGGCGTTCACGCGCGTTGTCTTCTTCTTCCCGCGTTGTGCGAACGACAGCAACTGCAGACCAAGACCATAGACCTGTTCTGCGGTATGCAATGGAAGCTGTACCAGCACACCGCGCGCAGTTTGCTTGCCTTCAATCGATGGAAGGTGAAGGTCTGCCACTTTGGGCAACATGGCGAAGGCAGACGTTTGCGGCGGAACCAATCGGCTTGAAACCGGAGTGAATTGCTCAGGCATGCCAATGGTAGCCCGCCAAACGCCGGGGCGAACCTGCTTCCAGGCAGGCGTCTCGGCAGGTCTCGCGTCCACCCCAGCCTCTGCCTTAAGTAGATGAGAAAAGGTTGCTGCTGCTCCGCTTGCTGCTAGTCCCTTGGCCAAATTCCGGCGCGTGATACGCATGATTGTGTGAACTCCTCTTGAATGTTTATCGGGCCAGTCTATTCCCAATCCGGGGCGTGCTCTGCTATCCGCACTCGTTTCGTTAGCAGAACACAACCACGATCACACCTTATTCAGTGCTATTTAACCAGGCTTT
>JARLFX010000023.1 GCA_031296355.1 Acidobacteriaceae bacterium | reverse complement strand
CTCTTTCACTGGCAGGTAGCGGTTGTTGACGAACCACTCAAAAGTGACCGAGCCATTGACTACGGATTGGTCACCTGTGGATTGGCCGCCAAGTCTGACAATCTCGCGCTCCAGTTTTTCCCTGGCCTCATACTTCGACATCTCCGGTTTCGACCCAAGGATGACTTGCGCGACGTTGAGTTTCGATTGATTCGTTTCCGGGTCCAACTCCGTTCTGCGGAAGTATCCATACCACTTCTTGCCGCGAAGACGGACCCAGCCTTTCTGATGCGAGTTTCCCATTTATTCCTCGGATTTCTGTGTGGGGGAATAAGCGGGCCATCTCCATTTTACCGGCGTTTGCGCCGTAAATGGGAGGCCCGTTCCCGTTCTTTCAGAAACTCTTCAATCCCGCTTGCGCGATAGCGCAAGGCACCGTCACTCATACGGATAACCGGCAGGTAAGGCAGTCTCCGCGAGGAGTGATCCCAGACCCAATCCTTACTGACTTTCAGCTTAAGGGCGACTTCCTCCGCGGTCAGCAGTAGATCAACCGCCTCCTCCATGGTGATTGACATGGACCCCATAAAAGCGACCTCCATCGGACTTGTCATGCCTGTGAAATCCGTGGACTTCAAGAACGCAGGCACTCGTGCTTGCTGCAAACAGATTGGTGGGCAATACGTCCACCGTCCAATGAAAAGTAAGAAACGCGTTATGCGCGTAAGGAATAACGAGCTATTTCTGAGATTCTTTGCAACCAGAGTTTCTCAAGCTGCATCGAATTTTCATCTTGGCATCCGGCGCACAGAGCGCGGAAACTGCTGTACTTGCTGTCCTTCCCGGGTCTCGTTTAGGAGGATTGCGATGGTGCTACCAGAAATCCGATTGCTTCTGGCCGCGATAGTCTTAGCGGAAGAGCTCAATTTTTCCCGAGCGGCAGAACGCCTGCGGATCGACCAATCCACGCTGAGCAAGCGAATCATGGAACTGGAAGGGATGGTCGGGGTGCGCCTATTCAAGCGCAATCACCAGCTTGTCGAGTTGACCGAACCCGGTCGCCATTTTGTGCAGGAGGCCCGCAATGCCTTGCTGCACGCTGAGCGCGCAGTATTGAGCGCAACAGCGGCATCGCGCGGAGCTGACGAGGTTCTCAATCTCGGGAAGTCGGCCTACACCGATCCGTTTCTGGTTACAACCCTCCAGTCGGTTCAGCTTCCTCTCTATCCTGGCTTGAAAGTGAAACTGTGGAGCAACTATTCGCATGAACTCGCACATATGGTTGCAACGGGAAAACTGGACATGGCATTGGTTACGTCCATTCCGGACACGCCCACTCTCACCTTTCTGACGGTCGCCGAAGCCCGGCTCTACATTGCGCTGTCCAAAGAGGACTCCCTTGCAGATCGCAAAGAGCTGCGCTTGGAGGATTTACAAGCCTATGAGTGGATTCTCCCCGCTTCCTACGTCAACCCGCATGTTTTCGAGATGATCCAGAAGGTTGCTTTCGAAAAGGGGATCACTGCTTCTGATCTGCATTACGTCATGACTGCAGAGGAAGCGTCGGAACTGGTGCTGGCGCACAAGGGAGTGGCATTTCTGCCTCGCGATGCAGCTTGGCGAATTGCCTCCGACGGCATTACGATGCGGCCACTCGTGGAGGATCGCCTGAAACTTGTTACTCGCCTTGCGACGCGATCCGACAACAAAACCCGGCTCGTAAGCGAATTCGTCCGTGCTGCGGGACGCAAGCTGAGGAGCATCCCTCCCCCGCAGCAGGGGCGCCTGCCTCTAGCTGGATGAACCAGCGTCCGAGGGATTGTCCTTGTTCCCGGCGAGGTCTTCGACCTCGTGTATCTCGATATTCAACGGACCATCGAGACCACACTTTGGGCAATGGTAGATGCCGGAGGTAATCGCTCTGCCTATGTACTCCTCTCTTCGGAAGGCGCTGCCACAATGCACGCACACATGAACGTGAATGAGGGAGTGGTTCGTCTTATTGGAATTACTCATTACCACTCTTACCTTCTTTTTTCGTCGTTTGCATTTGTTTCATCTCAAGCGGGCACCTCGGACAAAATTTTGTTATTGCGCGAGATAGCCACCGTCGACGGCTAGCACATGCCCATTCACAAAGGACGACGCTGCGGAAGCTAACCATACAACAGCCTCCGCTATTTCCTCGGGCCGACCCAGCCGCTGGGCAGGCAGCATTTCCGCAAACGATTCAATGTTGTCGCCCCCAGCCCGCTTTAACATCTCCGTCCGCGTCGGCCCCGGCGCGACCGCATTCACGCGAATGCCGGATTGAGCGTAGTCGAGCGCTGCTGCCTTTGTTAAGCCCACGATTGCGTGTTTCGATGCGGTATAGATTGAGAACCCCGGCACAACCGCACCGAGTCCATGAATGGACACGATGTTGACAATTGCGCCTCCACCAAAGCGCAACATGGCTTCCAACTCATATTTCAAGCAGAGCCATGTGCCCTTGATATTGACATCGAGCAGGTGTTCGACATCTTCACTGCGTTGCTCCGCCAGCAGCGCCACCGGACCTTCGGCCGCAGCATTATTCACTGCGATATCAATCCGGCCAAACCGCTCCACTGTCGTTGTGATCATACGTTCAACCTCAATCTCGGAGGCAATGTCGGCTGATACAAAAGCAGCCTCGGCATCCTGAGCGCGAATGAGCGCGGCTGTCTCCTGGCCCTCCCTTTCCCTGCGGCCACCGACAACTACGCTGGCACCTTGCTGCCCAAGCATCATCGCGCAGGCTCGGCCAATACCGCCGGTGGCCCCTGTTACTAGGGCCACCTTACCTTCCAAGACGCGTGACGCTCCGAAGATCTGCTTTGCAACCTGCACTTCTGGCATCTTGTTCCCTCCAAAATCAATCTTTGCCTTGAGTGGGCTGTATTGGAGTATTCCGCTCTCCAAAGACTTCCCTAGCCACAAATAATCCATTCAAGGCCGCAGGAAATCCCGCATACACAGCCATCTGCATAATTGTTTCGACAATTTCTTGACGGCTGCACCCCACATTGAGAGCAGCATGAAGATGGACCTTCAATTGAGGTGCGGCATTGCCCAAGGCGGTCAAGGCTGAGACGGTTGTCAACTCCCGTGTACGCAGGTCTAACCCTGGGCGGCTGTAGATGTCGCCAAAAGGAAATTCAATCAGGTATTGCGCAAAATCGGGGGCAATGTCAGCTAGGCTGTCAATCACCTTCTGCCCTTGCTGACCATCTATCTCGGCCAATTTGTCGAGTCCCCGCTGATACCGTTCGCTGTTTTTCATATTGCACCTTTCTGTCGTTCTGACAGGTTTGCTACCTGTATGGAAAGCGTCAGCGTGATATGGCGTCAGATTCCGTTCTGGCCACCAGGGCCGCGCGGAAAGCGCTGACAGTCATCCGTGCGCCAAAATGTTGAACTACTTCTTCCAGAACGTGCTGACGCTGAGCTTGGTTAAACGCCGCGCACGCGTCCTCCAGAACAGTCGCTTCATAGCCGAGATCATGCGCCGCGCGCAGCGTGGATTCGACGCAAACATGCAAAGCGTAGCCGGCCAGAAATAGGCTGGTGATTCCGTTGTTACGCAGATAGGCATCAAGATTAGAGTGGGAGAACGCACTGGCTCCAATGCGACCGCTTACAACAAACTCCCCGGGCCGAGGCCCAAAACCCTTGGCGAAGGCGTGTCCTTTGCCAGTCCAAGTTCCGGCCTTCTGGATGGCCGCAAACAACCCCAAGTGGAAGTGGTGCCCCCCACCGAGTTCCGGATAGCCGGGCTCAAATGAGCAAGGAACGTGAATTATATGCATGCGTGCTGTCCGCGCAGTTTCCAGAGCCTGACTTGCAAAACGTTGCGATTCGGCGAACTGATTTTGGTCCTGCATCAAGCGCTCCAGTTTGCCCTCAGCGGGGTCTAGCCACTCACGTTGAAACTCAATGAGCACAATCGCGCTTCGTCTCTCACTGGGTTCTAACGACTTATTGCTGTTCATGTCGAACCTTTCTGCCGATCATCTGTAAACTCTCAAGAAGGTTCTTCCTGGCCCCTATCGTTAGGTTCGCAAAGAGGGATTCCAGCCATTGCAATTGCAAAGGGATAACTTTCCCTATTACCTTCTGTCCTTTGGGCGTAAGGGAGACGGCAAAGCTACGCCTATCGCCATCAACCTCCTCTCTGTTCACGAAGCCATCTCTCACAAGCCCATCGAGCAGTCGTGTCATCGTGGCGCGCGTAACATCGGCCTGGTCGGCCAGTTCAGAGGGAGTGAGATTTGATGAACTCTGACGCAGCAGCAGCAGAACCGCAAAGCGACCTTCGGACAACTGATACTGAGCAAGACGCTCGTGGCAAGCACTGAAGACGGCATCAGCTACGCTTAGCAATGTGAAGCAGCCAGCGAGGGCCGTCTCATCGGCCCCCGTCTTAGCAGCCTCGGGAAGGAGCGCCTTGTACTTTGCACTCAGTAAAGTTGTATCGAACTCGCTCATTGATATGTCGCCTTATAGTCTGCCAACTGATAGTATGGTACCTAATTATATTTGGATTTGTCAAATCACAGCGCTGAGCTGCCCGTCGGGAGGGCGAAAGACGGCCTCCCGCTGTGGCGGGAGCGCGTACAAGGGCAGGAAGACGGGCAGAGAAAAGCGGAGCCTGATCGCTCAAGCTCCGCAAGGGACTCTGTTCAGGTGGGTTACGCCGCCGCTCTTTTCGCGGTCTTTGCCGGTGCCTTCGCAGGTGCCTTAGGTGCGGCCTTCTTCGCCGTTTTCACTTTTTCCTTGGCGGCGAACTCCTGCTTGACCGTGGCCGTGATTGCGGCCACGTCCACCTTGTAAACCTCGGCGGCTTCGCGTAGAACGTGCGCAGCATTCCCGCGCGAGGCAGTGAGCAAGATAACGGCCTCGACCACGGCGCGGCCCAACGTGCCTTCGTCGGCACGGCGAAGAAAGGCCGCGAAGAGTTTGCCGATGGAATCGTTCTCCTTGGCCTTCTTGATGCCGTGCTGCTTGGCGAGAATCGCGACGCGGTTCTCGTCCAGCAGGTTGACCATGCGTTCGGCCACAAACAGCAGGTCGCGTTTCATCAGCCGTACCGGGACCGCCGCGCCGATGGCAGAGAGAACGCGCAAGCCGGTTGTGTTGGCAATGGCTTCCTCCCTGCGCCGCTTCTCCTGTTCGGCTTTGAATCCATCATCGTTCGCCCCATTGCTGTTTGCCTTCCTCGGATGATGAATGGGGCAAGCGGGATTTGCGCACACCTTATGCACGGTCCCGATGTCGCTGCCCTCGGTGACGATGGCATCGGTGGTGAACTTGCACACCTTGAACTCCGGGCGCTTTGCCTCGTCGTTGGACTTCGGCTTGTCGTCGCGGATGGCGGTGTACTTGTTGCGCGGCAACACCGGGCTACCTTCCCTTTGCGTCCCGTAAGCCGTGCTGATCTGCACAAGCTGTGGCTTAGCGGCGATGGTTTTCGCCACCTGCGCCGAGACCTTGGCCTGATAGCAGCCGGGATCAACGCAGCGGTCCCCCTGTTTTCCAAGGTCGTCCGAGAAAAGCAGTTTGTTATGCCCAGTGCGTTTGGGGCAGTCGGCGCAACTGCCCGCTGTGGGCACAAGCTGCGCATCGCGCTTATCAAAGGGCGCGTCTTTCAAGACAAGCAACACGTTCGACTCGATCCAGAATTGCAGATTGCGCACCGGCAAGAGAATCCGCGCGGGCTTCTGACTGCCGCCGTTGTAGACTTCCTTGAAGCAAGCCGAAAGCGCTTGTTGTTGCACGTCACCGGGCAATTTTGCAAGTAACAGCGCGTGGCCCACGCCGATTTCGTCGGCATAGAAGGCATCGACCGCTGCGGGCACAAGGTCAACCAATTTCAACCTCGAAGCCACGAATGCGGGTGATTTTCCAACTCGTGCGCCGATCTGCTCGATGCTGTATTTCGGTTCCTCCAATGCAAGTAAACGTGCGAATCCCTCGGCCTCCTCCATCGGGTGAATTTCGGCGCGAATCAGGTTCTCAACCAATTGTGTGGCCAGGGCTTCGGCGTCGGACAGATTGACGATGCGCACCGGCACGGTGGCAATCTCGGCCATCTGCGCGGCGCGGTAACGCCGCGCACCGGCTACGATTTCAAAACCATTTTCGGTAAGCGGCCTTACCAGCAGTGGCGACAATACGCCCTGGGCGCGGATACTGGCGGCATTTTGTGTCGTTGGTCATTTTGTGGCCCACGGTACCGAAAGGCGCATGGCTAAAGGCGGTGCGCGTTCCGAAGGGCACATAATGATCGGGAGTAGGAGGATCATGGATCTCCATCGGAGATTTCCGAATGGAGGTTTTCCATGCTCGAACACTATTACGTCAAGCCTTCAACAATCGACAGAATCCGCGGTAGCTGGCTCTGTTCCCAGATCGAGAACTACGTGGAGTGGATGGAAGCACACGGGTACTCGCGCCTAGTTGTGTATCGTCGAGTGCCACTGCTCTTTCACTTTGCTGAGTTCGCACAGAAGAAGGGCTGCAGAGATATTGCTTCTTGCAAGGTCTAT
>JARLFX010000194.1 GCA_031296355.1 Acidobacteriaceae bacterium | reverse complement strand
CGGCCTCTTTACATGCCTGAGGCGTTGTCTTCCCGTTGGCTATCGCAACTTCAATCTGTCGCAGCAGGTTCACTATCTGCTCAGGACTCTGCTTCTTCCCTCGTGACATATTCCGCTCCTTTTATGACCAGTCTCTCTCATTCCATCTGGTTCATATAAGACCGGACAGAGCACTCGTAGCCGAAGACAGCACCGACATTTCCATCCGCTCCTAATCGACTCTCGAAGTGTCCACTTAGAAATAAGTGGACACTTCATAGATCAGTCGTAATCCCCAAGCGCGAACACGTGCCATGGTCAACAGGGGAAGACCCCCGCTTACCATAAGGCTAAAGTTTTAGCAGGTATTTCAGCATAAGTTTAAAGTTTCACCGATTAGGCGGCCAATCGAACGAATATGCCTTCATATCGGATTACTGCACAATTACCCCCTCAGTGGATTCGAGCGCAATGTCAGAGACTAGAGCAGCGTGACTTCGGTCTTCTTACTGAAATGTCAGTATCACTGCATTGGCCACAGGCACGTTGAGCGTGTAGGTGCCGTTGGCTGGTGTCACTGTCTCGGATGTTGCAGCGCCCTGGATGCTGCCATCTGTGCTGCCATCGAAGGTCTGGGTACCGTTGATGGTGATGCCGGTCTCTCCAGTGACCGAGCCCGTGGTGTTGATCGTTCCGGTTAATGGATTCCACCAGCCACCATAGACATTGCTGGACTTCAATCGAGTCACAGTAGCTGTGCCGCGGCCAGGAATCATTACCTGCACTGTTCCTACAGGAGAGACAGCTCCATTGGTGCCGTCCTCTTTGTTCAGCAACAGCACGTGAAGAACGCCGGACGTGTTCTTCGTCGCCCATGCAGAGAATCGACCGGGATTGTTGAGCACTGGCGATGCGATGACGCCGGCATTGTTTGCAACCATGTAATCGAGCATCATCATCGCGTAATATTCCGGTGCGACGTACGCCAGACTCCAGGTGCGCGTAGTGCCCGTGGCGTAGGTGAAGTCGAACGCATTGTAGGCTATGTCCCCGCTGAGCGCCTTGTTGTAGCTCTGGTCCGTCGACATAAAGAAGTTGATACCAGTCACGCCAGCGGCGGCATAGCTCATCCCCATGTCCATCGCCCACAGGGCCGAGCTGAAGGTATCGCTGACGCCGAACGCTCCGTGGCACGCGATGGAGTTCATCTCGCCCGCACGGATATTGGTGATCCCTGCACTCTGCGCCGTTGCAATCGCGGAACTGAGGTAAGTATTCGCCGGATAGTTGTTCTGATAGCCGGTTTGAGAGGCGAGCGATGACGGCAGCAACAGAGCGTTCTGCGCCGGCGCCGACGTGCAGTTTGCCCCGCCATAGTAGTGGAAGTCGAACATGCTTACATGGCTGCTGCGCTTTTGCAGATAGTCGTTCTCGCTATAGGACAGATTGTTCCCCGCAAAGACCGGCGCGGCGAACTTCAGTCCATTGGGGATCGGGCTGAGCGCGTTCCAGAAGGTCTGCTCATCCGCCAGATACTGGGTATAGGAATAGCTGGCGTAGCCGTCAGGTTCGTTGCCCAGTTCGATTGCTTCGATACTGGCCGGGTTCAGGGCGCCACTGGTGATGTACCCGACTTCCTCCCCGGCGATCGTCGTCGTTCCGCTCACGATGTTCATGCCGTTCTCGAAATCGATGCCGATGAAGTACTTATTGCCCTTGTCCGCATACAACCGGTTGAGCACAGGAAGCGCGTTGTAAAGCGTGTTGGGGCCGGGACCGTCGCCGTTCATGCGCAGCACCATCGGCGTGCCCGTGATGCTCTGCAGATTGTCGATCAGCTTCTCGTAGATCGGGTTCATCGTGATCGTTCCGCCATAGGTCGGCATGTAGCCGATCATCTTCTGCACGTCACTCTCTCCGTGCGACAGGCCAACAAAATCTCCCGGCACGGTAACCGACGGCGTCGCAGAGGAATTCACCGTTACCTGCGCAATGACATTCGGCGAGATCGCCGTGTTGGTCAGAGCATAACTGATGCTGCCGCTGACCCCGGTAGCCGATGCTGCGACCGAGTAGGAGCCCAGCGCATTGTTTGCTACCGCCGTGACCGACGCCAGACCGGTGCTGCCGGTGTTGCTCGACGCCGCTCCTCCCATTCCGCCGGTCGTTCCCCATATAACCGCCGATGCCGTGCTGCCAGGCGGCGTAAAGGTGACCGGCACGCCGGAGACCGGATTACCATAAGCGTCCTTCACCTGCGCCACAAGAGGCTGCGCAAACGTCGTATTCAACTGCGCGCTCTGCGACGATCCGCCGCTTAGTGAAATCGTATTCGGCAGGCCTGCGGTGTTCGACAGCATGAAACTCTGCGTGGGTACGCCTATCGCCGACGCGGTGACAACGTATGCGCCGGCGATCGTATTAGCCGTCGCCGTGACCGAGGCAATGCCATTTGTACCAGTGACGGCTGTGGTGCCGGAGAGTGTCGCCCCTGCACCACTGGACGGTGCGGTAAAGGTGATGGTCAGCCCCGGAACAGGATTACCACTCGCATCAGTGACCAGCACCCCAAGCGCTGTACTGAATGCAACGTTTACCTGCGCTGACTGCGGGCTTCCTCCGCTGATCGAACTCGCCGTAGCTCCTCCAGGTCTAATCCCGACCTGATGGTTCTTAATAGCCAGGGCGATGGGGGTGACCGCCGGGGCAGCAGCACCAACCAGTTCAGTCACAGTTAAGGAAGCAGAGGAGGTATAACTGGTCAGCCATACATTGCCAGAAGGGTCGATTGCGATGCCGCGCTGGGTGTTGACGCCGTGCGCGTTATAGCCGACAGCGTTGGAGATTAGCGTGCCGCTGGCATTGAAAACACAGACCCCGTAATTGGTTCCACTGATGACGTTCAGGTTCGTGACCCAGGCGTTTCCGTTTCCGTCGATGGCGATGAATCCGGGTTTCTGCAGGCAGGAGTTGCTGATGTTAGTAAACGTGCTGTTGGTCTTGTTATAGACGGTGAGGAAGTAGGAACTTGACGGATCGTTCGCAACCCATAGCTGGTTGCTGGCATCGATTGCGACACCGTAGGGAGTGGATAAACCGGTTGTAGCCGCAGCGATGGTTGTGCCTACAGCCGCTGGCGTGGGAGCGGTGAACGGGACGAGAGGTCCGGCCGTGGCGGAGATATAGCCGTTGTGAGAAGAATCGATGGCAAGACCAGCGCCACCGCTGGTCCCGCTGCCGGTATACAACTGCGTAAGATTTGTACCGCTGGTCGCAGTCGGGGAGATATAAGCGAGCGTAGCCCCGGACGTCAAACCAAAGACCTCGCCGGATGAATCGACAGCCACGCTATAGTGGTTCGTCGCACCCGAAATATAGTTGAAATAACCATCGACACCACTGCCGCTGGCGGCGCGGAACATGTAGTAGTTGGACGTTCCGCTAGCAGTCGTTGTCCCTGTGCCAGCGAAGTTGCCGAACCACGCCTTGCCATTCAGATCGATTGCAACCTGGCGTGTTCCGTTGGAGACGATATAGGGATAGGCACTGGGACCGGTGTAGAAGCCGATCACACCACCGGTTACGCCAGCGGTGCCACCGACCGTGCCAGTACCACCGTTGAGCATGACCACACCGCCGGGGCTGCTCGCATTCGACATCCAGATGTCGCCATTGGCATCAACTGCCACCGAGGAGTTGTAGTTGATGCCTGTACCGGCGTATTGAATGGCCAACGTCCAGTCCGTCGGCGCGCTCGATAGGGCCGGGCTGAACGGCTGGTACGGTGTCTGCAGCACCAGAAGATTGGAAATCTGGGAACCCGAAGCATTGGTGCTAGTCGGGTTCAAAGACATATACACCGCGGCCTGAAAGATATTGACTGGAGGCGTGGCCAGCGTTGAGGTGCTGAGCGGAGCGTAGATCGGCGTAACGTCGGCAAAGAGCGTCGAGCAGACCGTGGATCCGTTGGTTGTCTGATTGACGCAGTCGGCGAGAATATTGGCGATCGTGTTCAGCTTCTGCTGATCGGCCGAGTACAGCGAATAGTTGGTGCCCGATGCTGCCGTAGTCGGCGTGGCGTATCCCGTGGAGACGCTTGCCAGGTTATGGGCGGTAGCAAATGCGTTCGTCAGGCCGATGGTGTTCGAAGCTGGCGCACCGATCGAGTCAGACGTGGTGCCGAAACCGCCGCAGAACTGCCCTAGCGCGAAAGCTGCCGCGACCGTGGTGACCTCGTCCACATTGATGTAGGTACTGGTGGTCAGATTGCCACAGGGACCGAGCGCCGCAACCAGCTGAATAGCGCTATTGCTGAAGGCCGTAGCCTGCCCGGAGGGGTCACCACCAGTTGCCGTGAGATAGACCTGGGTGGATGGGGTGGGGCAGGTGTAGTCGTGGCTGATGTTAAAAGTTCCATTGGCAAGCGTGTAAACCGGACTGGGGAGCAGGTTGGAAGCACCACTACCATAGGTTGCTGTGGTGCCAGCTGCGTATAGACCAATGAGAGCGTTGTAGACCGGCTGCTGACCGCCTTTGACTATTCCCTGTAGGCCAATGCTGCTAACCATTGCATGGTCAGGTGTGGTGGGAGACCCCGGGACGGTACAACCCAGTGCAAAGGCAAGCAGTGCCATAGCAGACAGTTGCAAAATACGAGCAGGAACAGCGGAAGATCTCAATTCGGTCAACGTGTGCCTCTCAACATTCAGCTTAGATCTCATATGTCACCTGTAAAAACAGCCGTACGGCTTGCGGGCTTGTACTCACAAAAAAATGGACAGAGGGACATTGACTCTTCCCTCTGTCCAGGGTGAAAACGGTAAGAAGCAGAACAGGGCTCCAGCTAGTCCATCGCTGCAATCAGCTTGAGGCGACCATGGTCCTTCCGTGCTTCGATTCTTTGCGCTACTTCTTACGCGCGTCAAAGTAATCAATGAGGCTGTAGGCATTCAGATTGATTTGCTTCTGACGATCAAGTAGCTGCTGCCATATCCGATATTTCGAATCGACGATTCCCTTGTTCCCATCGATGTTCGAATCGTCCCACTTGTTCGCAGTATCCGTTGGGTCATTATCCTGATAGCGAAAGAACTGCCATCCAACATTGCCCTTGTTTTCCAGTAGCTGGAGGGTAACGTTCTGATATGCCGCACCGCGGTCCGCCTGGGTATGCACCAACCAACCAGCACCGGTGACATTGGTCATACCGGAGTCAACCGCTTTTGTATAAAACTCCGTAATGATGAATGGTTTCCTGGCAGCAGACACCCACATCGCCATCGCATCAGACGGAGGCGTCCAGTGGGTATAGAAGTTTATCGAGATCACATCACAGTATTTCCCAGCAGCCTCAAAGAGTTCCGGCAGACGATACTCCGGCTCAGTAAAGCGCGAGCCAAGCACCATGTGGTTGGGATCATACTTCCGCAGAGCTGACGACGTGATGCGGAAATAGAGATCTGCTTCATATCCCAGAAACTCCGCACGCAATTTGTCATTCGACAAGACAGCATGATGTGCATCCATCCACGCCTTAGCCGCCTTGTAGCCTGGGTCGTCCTTGGGCATTCCAAGGTATGTATCGAGATTACTGCGCTGGAATGGAAGCTCGTTATCGATGAAGTAGCCGTAAAGGTTTGCATCATCTTTATATTTCTCGACGTTCTTCGCCATTGCATCGACTACGTCGGCATATTCGGGGTCGAAGACCGGAATTGCACCGCGCATCCATCCCCCGGGATAGCCGGCGTTCTTGTACTTGCGGTTCTTGGCAGCATATTCATACGTGAAGTTAAGAATCACCGTGTATGAAAGCGGGCGCACTGACTGATACGGCGAGTTGTGGAGATCCGCAATATTGCCCCACGCGCCTAACGAGTTGAATCCACTTCGCACCAGCAGAGTGTGGGTAAACTTCATCCAGCCCGCTTCATCCAGAAAAGTCTCTTTGAGCGCCTTTTGCTCGTTCGGCGATGGCCCTGGCGTCACGCCTGCAACAGCGATATTGGTATAGGCATGGCCTTCTGGATCGATATTCCACCAACGGTCACCTATCTTAGCAACGTGATAGAAGCCGGTTGCTTTTTCAGTGATATCCAGGCGACCGCCATATTTATCCTGTTTGATGACAACGGGCTTGTAGCCCTTCAGCTGTTCAATCACACGCGTAGCATATGGTTCCCACTGGTACTCACCACGGCGTGCCTGCTCATTCTGCCAAGGCGTGACCTCTACATACAGGTCCCATTCCTTACTCCCGTTGTAGAAGCTGGGCAATGCATCTGTAGAAGCTGTCGTTGTGCTCTTCGCGAAATCAGGCGGCGTCTGCTGTTGAGCTGAGCAATTCAAAAAAGCGGCTAAAGTTCCCAGCAAAACAGCGCCTGCGAGCCGATTGCGCAGACGAGCCTTACCAGGCATCGGCAGATCATTCTGCCTACTCACAACTGGGTGTGCTGCGTCAGCATTGGACTCAAACGAAATACTTGCTGCGCTGTATGCGGGAAGCTTCACTTCAAGAGTTCGCTGCATACTTTGAATAGTCTCGGTCGAAGAAGGCCTCCAGCATCCGTCGCTCGTCACCGAAGAACCTCCGAACTCTACACCTGAAGTCGCCTCAATGAACGGGGCACGAAGGCGCAAAACAGAAGCATTTCTAATCCGCTTTAGATTATCTGTAGATATGTGGATCGAAAGGGTTGTCGTCTCACTACTCTTATTGAAGGCAAGCACGACGATCTTTGATTTTTTCTTCATCGCATAGGCTGTCAGGTTTATTCCGGCCGATTTCAGATCAGACTGTACCATCGTTGCGCCTGCGAGCTCACTTGCGAACAGCATACCGTAGTAGACCGGCCGAGCATTGAAGCCGCCTTTCTGTGACCCTGCGATTGGAGAATAGAGGCCGTTACCGCCTCCGTGAAGGTTCATGCCCACCACACCAGCGGATGCAATTTGGGCCAGAAAGTCACCTACCCACAGCGAGGAAGCAAACGTGTCGCTCACGCCCTTCTTTCCTGCGTTATAGCAACTATTGCTCTCCGTAATACGGAAAGGGCGACCAGCTTTACGTGAAAAATCGATCGCACTTTGGACTTCTTTATTGAACTGCGTCTGTTGCGTCAACAGGTAGTCGATCGTCATACGCGGATCAACTGGGGGGCCCTCTGCGTAATAGTGAGAGGTCAGCAGTGGGACCTGGCCTTTCGTGTCATCAGCAAAATTCGTCAACCACTCAGTCCGATAGGATGTATCGGGTCCAGCAAAAGAGGCGTCGGGGACACGCGCACGAACGGCCTTTTCAAACTCCTGCCACCTGACGATGTACTCCGCATACTGCCAATGATCCTTCGGATTGTCATTGTGCGTAAACAGGTCAGGCTCATTCCCGAACTGAAAGGCAAGCAATCGCGGACCGCAGATCTGGGCCACAAACGCGGCTTCATCTGCAACGGCGTCCGCCCTTCCCTTCAACAGTCTAAGACCGTAGATGAGTTTCCAGTTGGTGGCTTGTAAAAACTCACTGAGATTACGGATAGCACGCGGTGTAACCGTAAAGGTACGCGTCCTACCGTTACCCGCATCGGGGCTTTCAGCCTCAGCGCTATCAACGTCGTTCGCAGGAGGATCGACAGGACTCCATGCAACGAATTCGCGCATATTGCCACCGAGCCGAAGCACGCCGGTCGCACCAAGTGTCTTCAGAAAAGACACTAGATTTGTATTTGCAGCACTGAAATAGTTCGGATGTGCCAACTGCGACGATTCGTAACTAAGCCCCATGAAGTCTTCTGGAACCTGTGCAATAGCCTTGTCGAGGTCCAGCGTGAGACGAGAGGTTCTGGTTATTGCCCAGGATGGCGCTACAAGCGCTAACGCAGCGCTTGCAGTAGCAGCAGAGAGAAACTGGCGACGATTTACAGGTAACATATTCCAATCCATTCACAACGAGGGTTTATCTATACAGCGTGTGTCGAACTTCAGAGATCCAAACATCTTCAGCAAGAGAACTAAGTCTGATCGATCAAGGACTAGTGGCTGGCATCATCTCGTGAGTCTCAGCAAAATGGCTCCGTGCCCCGGAATCGGCATGCCATCTGTATTCTTGATGCGACCAAGATCTTTCCCGGCCCACACGTCATAGGCATGCGCATCAGTTGGAAATCCCGCTTCCTTTAAGTGCAATGTAAGGCCCGCCATAGTGTTCCAGTCGCGACCGACATTGAATAGAGCCAAGGCGGTAGAACCATCGGCCAGTGGGCGAGCCCATATCTCAATCTCTTCACCGGCATAGACGCGTTCGCCTTGCTTTCCACCTTTGTCTTGATCGATTGCAATGACTGTGGGGTTGGTGAGAATCGAGCGCACGTCGTCAGTCATCAAGGTCAAGTTATTCCCCGCCAACAATGGAGCGGCCTGAATAGCCCACATGGTCATATGGCTGATATTTTCGTTGTGGGTGAGTTTTCCATTGCCGACCTCCAGGATGTCCGGATCGTTCCAGTGTCCGGGGCCGGCGTATTTGCCAAGTCCAGATTGTGCAAACGCATTCATCATCATGCGGTCATAGTTCGCGCTGATATCGTTTGTTGTGCGCCACAGATTTGCACCTACCTGTGGACCCCATTGCCATACCGAGTCGTTTCCATACTGGCAAAGGCTGTACACCATGGGCCGACGGGTCTTCACAATTGCTTGATGCATTTTTTCGTAGGCATCGCGCATCATCTTATTGCGCGCATTAGCGTCGTCGGGATATGCCTGCTTCATGGTTTGTGCAAAGGTGCATAGGTCATACTTGAGATAATCGATCCCCCACTCCGCATAGGTCTTCGCATCCTGCTCTTCATGTCCCTGAGAGCCCTCATAATGGGCACAGGTCAGCGGCCCCGGTGAAGAGTAGATTCCTAACTTAAGGCCCTTAGAGTGGACATAGTCAGCAAGACCCTTCATGTCCGGGAACTTCTCATTGGAATGAATTACACCATTTGCATCGCGCTTACCTTCCCAGGTGTCATCGATATTTATGTAGGTATAGCCCGCATCCCGCATACCGCTGGATACGATCAAATCTGCGGCCTGCCGAATATCGTTATCTGTTACTTTTTCGGCAAACCAATTCCAGCTATTCCAGCCCATTGGCGGCGTAGAGGCCAGGGTTGCCTGTGACTGGCAGAGAACCGAGCACATGACAATGGCGTAGCCGGCGAGGAACAATTTTAATGAACGCATCAAAGAATCTCCACAAAGCTACTGGTATCGCCTATACGAGCGCATTCTTGAGAATTGTCTGCTGATAAAATTCGGCAGAAAGTTTTGGGGTCCGCTTTTGAGTCTTGTAATCCACATACACGATTCCAAATCGCTCAGAGTAGCCTCGTGCCCACTCAAAATTATCCAGAAGACTCCAGAGGAAGTAGCCCTTGACCGGAACTCCTTCGGCCACGGCCCGCTGCAACTGAGACAAATATGCGCGGAGGTAGAAGACACGGTCCGTATCGAGAACTTCACCACCACTCGTCAGCGTGTCGGCTGCGGAGCAACCGTTCTCAGTGATGTATATGTTCCTAATGCCCCAGACTTTAGCCATCAGTTTGGGAGTCCAATACAACGCCTCTGGAGCGATATAGAGCCAGCTGGAAAGCATGTGCGGATAGGAACTGGAACGCGGAACTTTTATGTAACCTTGAGCATTGTCAGCAGCCAACACCTGACTGGTGCTATAAATATTCGCGCCATAGAAGTCGAGAGGAGCTGAGATGATTTTCAGCTCTTCTGCCGTGAACTTGGGTGCATCGGAGCCAAGCGAGTCAAGATACTCCTGCGGGTACTTTCCTTCGAGAATCACTGTGGTGTAAGGAGCGTTAAGCAGACGCATGGCTCGTTCTGCGGCAGCAATGTGCTCCGGGGTTTCGATCGCAGGTGCCGCACCGGAGACACTTTCTGCAATGCCTATTTGGACTGGGTGCTTGGCGTTCCCACGGACCGCCTGAACGGCGAGCCCGTGTGCAAGCACTGCATAGTGACGGGTCTGCATCAGTTCAGCACGTGAAAGGTGACGGCCTGGAGCCATGGTGCTGTTCGCTCCATAGCCGTTATCAATGTAGGAAGCGAACTCATTGATGGTCATCCAGTGCTGGATACGGTCAGAAAGCCTGGATGCAACAAAACCGGCGTACTCGGCGAATGCGTAGGCTGTTTCGCGCGCTACCCAGCCACCTTTATCCTCCAGCGCCTGGGGAAGATCCCAATGAAACAGGGTACAGAATGGTTGAATGCCTGCGGAAAGAAGTTCGTCGACCAAACGATCATAGAACTCTAGGCCTTTTGGATTTGGAGCGCCGGTTCCCGCTGGAAAAACTCGCGGCCACGCAATAGAGAAGCGAAAGGCACGAAGTCCAAGGGACTTCATCAGCGCTATATCCTCTTTATAGCGGTGAAAGAAATCATCGGCTATATCACCGGTGTTCCCTTGAAAGGTATGCCCAGGAGCATGTGAGAAGGTATCCCAGATGGATTGACCCCGACCAACTTCATTCACTGCACCTTCGACCTGATAGGAAGCTGTCGCCGAGCCCCAAAGAAAACCTGAAGGGAAATTGGGAGACGCACAGACGGGAGTAGCGGCCACCAGTTGTTGTGCCGGGCGCAAACCAATAGCCCCTGCTATCGCTGCTGATGTCTTGAATAACTGTCTTCGATTGATCAAGTAATCTCCAACTCCCCTGCCAACAATGGCTTTCACTACTGCGTGACGACCACTTCCTGGTACTGCTCGGGATGTTCTTCTGACGTGAACGTGCTGAGTGGCAGCGTGGCAGCGTTGTACAAGCTGGGAACAGCATCGTTTGCCCATGCATAGCGCACATACTTCGGATTCGGGACACTGGGCGCAGTAACGACAATCGTTCCCCGATCTATCCGCGCACTGGCCTTCTGAAAGCGATGGTCTTCGCCTGCCACCTCAAAGCCCTCTATTGCGCTAGCCTTATTGATGATTCCCTGGGAGTGGTCAAGCCAAACACGCATGGCCCCTCCCTCTGTAGTCGCCTGGCGAAAGAGCGGTGCCTGATACTCAACAGGCTCTCTATACACAAGAGCGCGGGCCGCCAGTGAGAGACGAGTGGCTACAGTCTGCTTGTCAGGGGGGTGTACATTGTCCCGAACTCCCACATCGAGAGAGACGGCCATTGCCGTGTCTGCTACATCAAGGGTGCGTCTCTGTGCATCGCGGATCAGCCCCCAAGATTCATGTGCGCCCATAAAGGAGGATATCTGCACAAACAGAAACGGTATCCTGCCCTGCGCAAAGTGCATGCGCCAATCAGCGATGAGCGCCGGGAACTGCACTCGATAGTCCCGCGCTCTTGCCAGGGGCGAAGAGTTCGACTCTCCCTGATACCAAAGAATTCCCTTCACGCTGTACGGGGTGAGCGGTGCAATCATAGCGTTGTAGACTCCAGAAGGCTGCCAGATTGGATCGGCACGTAGTTCCGGCCCCTGCAAGGCAGGATTGCTCTTCATAGTCTCCTCGGAAGTCCATGCCTCAACCGGGGTACCACCCCAGGTTGAAACAATCAAACCAATCGGAACTTTTTCGCGCTGAGATATTTCATGTGCGAAGAGATAGCCGATTGCGGAAATATTAGGGACACTTTTGGGAGTGCATTGCACCCACTGTTCGTTGATGTCGCTGGCAGGGACCTTGCTTGTCCTGCGGGAAATATTGAGTAACCGAATCTTCGGATTAGTTGCTGCAGCAATAATTGCTGTGGAATCGTTTACTGGAGTCTTATCAAAACCCTTCAATGGCATTTGCATATTGCTTTGCCCAGAAGCAATCCAGACATCTCCGACAAGAATGTCATTCAGGGTAACCACTCCATCACCTTGAATGGCAAGTGAAAACGGTCCGCCTTCTCGCTCTGGGGAGAGCCAAACTGACCACGCACCCGTCACATCCGCGGCGGCAGTAGCCGACTGTGCATGAAACCTGACCACGATGGAGGATCCGGGATTTGCCGTACCCCAAATATGAATAGGGCGGTTGCGCTGCAGCACCGCATGGTCGCTCAGGATATGTGGGAGCTTAATTTCAGCACGTGCGCCCACTGCCCCAAGTAACCCAATCCACAGGAAGACGCTGGCAATAATCAACCGTAGAATTGGACTGTTAGACTGCTTTTTCACGAACGATTCCTCATTACTGTCTTTACTTGCTTTCAGAATTCGGCGATGCCATCTCTGCTTTTCGGTTTCGGCTGTAATAGCTACTTCTTAGCCTTTCCGGCAAGCAGTTCAGCTGGAAGATAAGCCCCGACGAAGCCACGAATATCAATGGCTTCAGCCATCGCTTTATACCCTGCGTCAGACGGATGAATATGATCGCCGGAATCATAGCTCGCTAGAAGCTTGGCAGGATCGGCTGGATCTCTGACGGCAGCATCAAAATCGATGACTCCGTCAAGAGTCTTACTGGTGCGAATCCAGGTATTGACCGTAGTACGATCTTTTTCGATTTGTGAGCTGTACCCATCAATCCCCTTATCCGGAGTAAGCGTACCGACAATCAGCCTCATACCAGCTGCATGAACCTGATCTGTCAGTTGCTTGTAAGCTCCAATAATTTCTTCGGCACTGGCAATTTGATTGGGGAGGTTTTTGGGATTTCTGGCGTTTTGATTAATATCATTGATACCTTCCAGGAGGATTACGAAGCGAACACCTGGCTGCTCAAGAACATCACGCCCAAGGCGCGAAAACGCGTTCGGGCCCGTATACTCATGCAAAAGCCTGTTACCGGAAATGCCAGCGTTGAGAACAGAGAACGTAGCCGAAGTAACCGACCCATGCGCGGCAGCAAGTCTCCCTGCAAAAATATCTGTCCATCTGTGATTTGCGCTCCATGTTGACTGTATTCCGGCAGTTATCGAATCTCCCATCGCAACAATCGCATACGTATGATCATCCGCAAGAACGTCAACCCCCTGGAGGAAATAGCTCGTGCCAATGTGCTTAGGCCCGGTACTCTCCGAGACGGATTCTGTATTGGTCTGATCGCCAGCCAGAATGAGATTGGAGCTGATAGCTCTCGCGTGTCCAGTTTCTGTTCCGCCCGTGTATTCAGGAATATGAAGACTGATGACAAGATCCTGGAAGGCGCCGAAGGGCAGCGCAACAGGATCACTCCATATCGTGGACCCGGCTGGAATATTAATACTGCTGCGTCCATTGAAGGTCAGGCGATGAATCGTTCCGGACTTGATAGCGTAATTGCTATCACGAAGGCCTATCGTGGCAGCATCAACCGGAATTGCATTATAGGAAGCTGAACCGCTCAACCTGACTCGAAGCGTCTTTCCTCCGATGCTTGGGTGTACAAAGGTACGAATAGTCTGGTCATGGAGCTCGGTATAGGTAGTGGTGTCCTCTTTATAAATCGGTTGGGTTGCGCAGGCCCACGCCCCAGTCCAATGCAAGCGAGGCGGCATAACAGTCGAAGTATTCTGGGCCCTAGCGACTGGCAGCAATAATGCGGCCAGCAGAATAACAGAAAATTTGCCAGTATATTTCATTCGCGTCTCTCTATCCGTTAGAACGTTAGTTTGGCAGCAACTTCGATAACACGACGCCCCTGCTTATATCCCGCATAGCCGAAGCAGGTGGAACCAACCACTGAGCAGTTGCCCGTTGTGGCAGGCGTTGTAGCCGACGCTGCGGTCTGACCTGAAAAATAGAGATTTGCCTCTTGTGGGAAACGGCCTGAGAAACTGGTGATCGGATGGTTGAGGAAGTTGAAGCCTGCAAAGCGAAGCTGCAGACTGCGCTCTCCTGACATTCGAAAGTTCTTCAATATGGTGAGGTCAGTATTGAAATACGCGGGGCCATGCAGATAGGGAAATTGGAAAGTTCCATTCTGCCCAAGCGGCGGCATTCTGAAGCAGGCTCCGTTTACATACTGCTTCGCCTTGAGATTCGTTGATGGATCGCATATGAGTTCAGGCTGCAGGCTGATATCCGGTGTGCCGATCCAGTTCGACTGGTTGATGGTAGTGCCACTGATAGCTCCTTTGAGTTTGAAATCCGGGCTATAGACAGAAGCCAGGTTGGGCCCGGACTGTAATCCAGTAATGCCAGAGATCTCCCATCCATTGGCTGCACCAGCCAAAAGCCGATTGCCGTGAACATGACTTCCGAACTCATACGAATAGGTCGCGTTGAAGATATACGTCCGATCCGACGGCATGTAACCATAATCGTTTCGCAGGTTCGTAGGATCGGCGTACTGACCGGGCACAGTGTGAATGCCGAGGTTCTTCGACCAGGTGAAGTTGAAGTTATAACGCAACCCCCCTGAAGCCCGGCTGTACGAAGCCTGCAATGAGTTGTAATTGCTGTATTGGAGATGACGCCCAACATAGACTGCTTGATAAGGATGGTAGGGACGGTAATCTCCCTGCTGCGCGATAGAAAGAGCGCTCGGCGGCTGAAATGTATGCGTAATAGGATCGATTGCCAGCAGTGCTCCCACGGGAAGGGCGTCTACATTCTGGAGGCTGGTGTCGAGCAGAAGATCATGACTCTGCGAACCGGCGTAGGCCAGGTTGAGGCGGGAGTTCTTCCAGAGCTTTTGATTGACAGAAAAATTGTAGGTATACGTCAGGGGTTGCTCGTCATCATTGCGGTCCACACCGTATACCACTGCGTTCAGCGATGGGCACTTTGACGTTAGCCCCGCAACATTATTTACGCAATCCGTGAGCGATGACGCGCCATGTTGCAGATGGGACATCTGGATACCGGCGCCGCCACCGGCCGTCGCGAGAAAGAGCCCCTGAGCAGTGCCAACAGCTTGCTGATAGGTACCTCCAGCATCGTGGGAACGGTATAAACCGAAGCCTCCCTGGAGGATGGTTCTGCCACCCCCATAAAGGTCATACGCTAAGCCCGCACGCGGTGAGTAAAAGAAGAGCCGGCTGGATGTGCCAGAGTTCGGGACCGATGGATCAAGTGCATGCCATGTGAACCCCGGCAATAACTGGCTAACCGGATTGGTGTAGATGGATGGGTTGAACACCGCAATTCCATTTCCATGCGCATCCTCCCATGGTCCCAGATGGTCAAAGCGAAGGCCATACGTCAACGTTAGCCTTGGGGTAATTTTCCACGAATCTGTAGCAAAGAATGACGATGTCCAGTAATAGATATTCAGGTTGGTACTGAAATTCTGCTGCATGAACTGCGCTATATCGCCAATCGCAAAGTCTGCAAGGTAATTGGCGGCCGTGTTCGCAGTCAACGTACGACCAGTCGTTCCATCGGGATTGGTGAATGTTGTTCCGTTAGGCAAATAATAAATATTCATTTGCCCATTTGTCTGCGCCGGGCTGGTGTTGTTTGCGGTCACTCGCTGGATATACACACCAAGCTTGGCTGTGTGAGTACCCCGAACCACGGTGAAATTATCGCCAAAGGCGGGCGAGAAGGCGTGCTGGAAGTATTTGCCTGCACTGAAATCAGGATAGAGCGCAATCGGCAAACCGTTATAGCCGTAATCACCAAACTGCGGGATCTGCGTCGTGGCATTCGGGTACATGCCGGAGTATGGATAGCCATAGGTAGATGCCTGCAACAAAGCTGAATTACGCGGGCCAAAGTCTGTCTTGTTGAGTGCGGCTGAAACGTACGCCTCATTGGTCATATGAGAATTGAAGATGTAAGTCGTGTTCACACTCAGCGATTGAGCATGGACGCGCGACACGCTCTTCCCTGGCGTGTCGAGTCCTCCCATATCCGGCCCGCCGCTTCCAGGCGAATAGGACTGGATCTCCGGTATGCCCGAGATAACTCCATGCTCAACGTTGTAGGAGATCGATAGTTTCAATTTGTCTGAAATCGAATCATCGATGCGGGCCGTCAACTGCCACATGTCATTGTTCACGTAATTGATTGTGGAGTAGTTGAAACCGCCGGCTGATGGCCGGTTTGGCAGAGGCATGCTATTGAAAAGCGCGACGGCGCCAGGGTCGAGACCAGTCTGCGGAATAATTCCCGTGCTCGGGACGGCGACGCCATTATTCGTAATCCCGGTGGGAGAGCCACAAAGATGAATGTAACTGGATAGATTTCCCGTCAAGTTGCACTGCGCGAGCATCGTGGTCGGGTCCGTGCCGAGATAATTCGCCAGCTCGGTCTGTGAAAAATTACCGTTGCGCATATTGACAGTCGGCACGAGAGCGAGAATGCTGGAACTTAGCGCCGAGTTGTACGCATAGACGTTGCGCTGCACATAATCTTCGGCTCCCACAAAAAATGTCATGCGTTTGGACTTGTTGAAGTTCGTAAACGGCAGTTGAACAGGCCCCCCAATGTTCGCTCCAGGATACAAATACCTGTCTGGCGCATCCGGGATGCCCTGATTTTTGCTGAACCAGTTCTGGGAGTTCAGATAGTGCGTGCGAGCGTAGGTATAGATGGCCCCATGATAGATAAACCCACCGCTCTTGGTGACCGCGTTCAATACGATCGGTCCCTTAGCCTGATCAGCGCCAAAAGCTGAGGTGTTTATCTCTACCTCCTGCACCATCTCCTGATTGATATTCTGGGTTGTGCTGTTGCCGGAGTTTGGGTCGGTGATATCAGTGCCATCTGAGATCACGCTGATACCCGTCGTTGAACCATTCGCAACAAAGTTGCTGAGGCCGCCACTGGTTGAGACCTGCCCCGGATCATACGTGCCGTTGGCAATCCCGTTAGCGGACACAATGGCGAAGCCGGCCTGATCCTTGACAAGTTCCGACACATCACGGCCCTGTACGGAAAGGTGCGCGACATCATTCGCCGATATCAGAGAAGATCGTTGACCAGTATTGGATTGCTCGTCGGAAGCGTTGACGACTACTTCAGTCTGGACACTACCGATGTTCAATATGACATCCAAAACGCGTGTATCGGTCGGATGTAGTTCAATTTTAACCAGCCGTTCCGAGGTAAAGCCCTTGCGCGAGACAATCAGCGTATACGTACCAGGCGGAATTGCCACAAAGCTGTAAACGCCTTCACCATTGCTCCGGGTTCTGCGAATATCGCTCGACTTGTTGCTGTGCAATTCGACCACGGCATCAGGAATGCGGGCCTGGGTGGGGTCCATAACCGTCCCCGACAGCGTTGCATTCACAGTCTGCGCCATGAGTACAGGCGTGAACAGAGCAAGACCAACAGAGCTCAACAGAAAAATGCCGGTAAACAATACAACCTTCAAATTACGAACTGCGAATGTCATGTTAGTTAGCCACCGTGAGATTGAGTGTGATGCTGGTCGTCGCCGAAGTGCTGGTGGCGGTAACGGTTATAGGTGTTGTCCCCGTCGGGGTTGAAGATGCAGGTGTTGAGTTGCAACTGGAGAGCATAAGCGCCGTGAACAGCAGGCACAACGGCATAATAAAAAGGGTCATACGACGCCACCTGGAGGAGCGGCGAATCAGTAGCGTCAAAGGCAGGAGGCAAGCAAAGAACATGCTGATCCGGCCAGCCCGGGAAACCGCCGAAAGCGGCGGTAGCGAGATGGGTGGGGTGACGTTTACCTGCACTGTAAGCCCTACCTGCTGCGCAGCAATTGGTGCACTAGCGGGAGAGGCAAAGAGTGTGAGATATCCGGGCGAAATAAGGCAGGAGGAATAACTTGGTAGCCCGCTGCAGGTGAAGAACACATATGCCTTATCCAAACCAGAGATGGATGCTACCGAAAGCGTGACGGAGCCTGGAGACTGCGGTGTGCTCGTCAGGTTGTAGGAACTCGAAGTGAGTTGGATGCTGGCAGGCGCAATGAGCAAGGGCAAGGTTGTTGAACTCGAACCACTGTAGTTCGCATTGCCAAGGTAAACGGCCGAAACGTTGTATGCCCCGACCGGGATAGTCGTTATTGTAAGCAATGCCTGGTAGGCGCCGGAAGACGTTGCCGTCAGAGTGGCGCTGCCCAGCACAGTCGTACCGCTGACGAAATTCACCGTGCCGCCAAGCACGCCGACGACGCTAGGTGTAACCAGCGCCGTTAAGACGACAGCACTACCCGGCGACGCACTGACGGGGTTGACGAAGCTGGTGGAGAGAGTCACCGTTGTTGTCGTGGATCCCAACGTGACGTTCACGGCGATGGCAGGAGCCGTGCTGGCTGAATAGTTAATATCGCCACTATATGTAGCGGAGATGCTATTTACGCCTCCCGTCAGAGCCGTAGTTGTGACTGACGCAGTGTTATTGCTCAGCGTCACCGGCTTCTGCACGATCCCATTAATTGTGAAGGTAACGGTTCCGGTTGCATTGGCGACATTGAACGACGACGGGGAGAGTGTAGCCGTGAAAGTGGCAGTCTGGCCATAGGCTAGAGTGCCGCTCTGGGCAGGAGCCACGCTGAGAGCAGTTCCCACCTGATAAGTGCCGTAGCCTGTGAATGTCAGATTCAACGGGGTGGTCGTGATAGTCGGCGAGGCATTCACCGACAGGAGTTCACTGGTAGTTCCCTTGACCGTCGGCGCAAAGGTTCCAGTAAGGTTGCAGTTGCTGCCCGCAGCTAGTGTCTGCGCAGCCGTGCAGGTTGTAGCAGTGGTGACACTAAAGTGCGTCGTATCTCCGCTGGTGGTGTACAGCGGGGTGCCTAGCGTCAAGGTCTGATTCCCGCTGGAAAGGAGTGAGGCAGACATAGCAGAGCTGGTGGCACCTTCTGAGATATTCCCGAAGTTGACCACACCCGTGGTGCGCGTGACTTTGTAGGTGGCCGGTACGGAAGGATCCGTGACGTACAAGTTACCGCTTATATCGATCCCTAACGATAACGGCGAAGCGAAGGAGCCCACCGAAATAGCCTGCGCATAAGTGAGTGTGCCAGCGATATTTGGAATACGCAGTGTCTGCGAGGTGCCATTGTCGATGGCAAAGAGATCGCCGGCAGCATCCAGTGCGAGACCGGTTGGCATAGTGAGACCCGATGCAATGACCTGTTGCGCGTAGCTGTAAGAATTTATCTCGACAATCTGGCCAGTCGTCGAATCAGCAATATAAATGTTGCCAGATGAGTCAACAGCAAGTGCGCGTGGGGAGAGAAAGTTCGTAGTAATCAAGGCACTTAGTGCTGCCGTTGAATAACCACGATTTTCATAGCGTGCCAGCGACCCTGATTGCGCGATATAGAGCGTATCCAGTGGCCCCGCAGCTAGGGCAATGGGTGCAGCCAAACCGGTGGCGATGACTTTTTGCTGTGCTGTAGCAAGCGTCGAACCTACAACTGGAATCTCCACTACGCGCGCATTTCCCGAATCAGCAATATAGAGGTTTCCTGTCGCATCCACCGCTACGGCACTTGGCTTAACCAATCCTGTGCCGAGGGCCACGGGCGCCCCCGCCCCCCCCACTAGCTCATACACGACATTGGCGGTGGAATCGGCAACAAAAACATTCCCTGCATTATCAATAGCGACGCCTGCAGGCGCAGTAAAGCCCGAGCCGATAGCAACAGCTGCTCCCGGATCAATCGCTACTGCTGAACCGATCCCATTGGTGGTAAGTGTGAACTGCGAAAGGAAGTTGCCGGAGGGATCTGCCATCCCGATAAGGCCAGAGACCGGCCCAACGACTGTGGGTTTGATGGTTGCAAGGTACGCGCACGATTGACCGGCAGTATACGTAGTCCCAATGACGCAGGAGTTGACCACATAGCCAATCGTTGCACCATAGCCCTTGGTCAGGTATTGCGAAAATGTCGTTGTCGCATTGAAAGAGGAATAAATCAGTGTGGTTGCGCTAGTGGAGCCAACGGCCAGCGACGGCATACCATACACCGAAGTATGCATCACATTCACTGACGTGCTGCCGTTCCCGTTGTAATAGATCGTCCCCTGCGAATTAACGCCCATGTTGTATTTCACATAGATGGGGGCTAACAGATACTGATCAGAAAAATTCAGAGCCCCGTTTTCAAAGGGGATCGCAACAACTCGCGAATTTCCTGTGTCCGCAACAATCAGATTGCCATATGGATCGAGGACGACACCGGTGGGCTTGGACAGTGAAGAGGCATTCATCAGATTCGCCGTATTCGACCCGGCCGGGATGTAGTAGAGAGAAGCACCATCAGCGTAGGACAGGTTGCCGGCTGCATCGCTGGCTATTCCCCCGGTAGCTGTCGCAGGGAGATTGTCGACAACGATGCTATCAACGCCGCTCGGGGTCTGCTTGAGAATGCGGGCATATGCGCCGTTTGAGATGGTGTCCGTAATATCCACACAGTAGAAGTTACCCGCTGCGTCGACAGCCACCGATGAGATCTTGGCACTGTTATTCGTTACCGCGCCAAATGGCGACAGGCGGCAGTCTGTAGTAAGTCCTGGCGAACAGTACGTAGTTATCGCAGTACTATAGGCAACGCCGGTGGGATAAGCTCCATTGACAAACGGAATTCGGACGACTTTTCCATCCACCGTATTGGGCATGTATACGTTGCCGTTGCTGTCTACTGCGACGGATTGTGGACTCCCGTTAAGTCCAGTCAACAATACGACGGGAGTGGTACCGCCAGCCGGCAGCATATTGAGCACCTTGGCCCCGAATGGGTCGGCGAAGAAAACATCGCCGCGCGCGTTCGCGGCAATGCCATAGTTGAACGGTGCGGTATAGAGCAACTGGTGGTCAGCCATGACTACCGACGGAACTGCAGCGGAAGCAACAACAGAACCGAGCGAGAGCCCCGCAGCCACAGCGCAGGCTGCAACGAATATCTTTTTTATGCAGATCATGTACTTCTCCGAAAAATTCTGGCCGGACAAGACAGTCGTCTTGTCCGGCCCTGGGACTAGGGTCTGGTTCCGACCTTGCCGTTCTTGATGGCGTACACAATGGGCGTGACCGCCGGAGCAGCAGCGCCAACCAGCTCGACAATGCCGTTGTTGCTGTTTTGGACGTAGCTGGTGAGCCATACGTTCCCGGAGAGATCGACGGCGACTCCGCGACCTATACTTACATTGTGCTGCCCGAAGCCGATGGCGTTGGAAATGAGCGTGCCGCTGGAGTTGAACTCGCAGACGGTATAGTCAGCCCCTGTCGTATTCTGATTTGTGACCCAGGCGTTTCCATTGCCGTCAAAGGCGATGAAGCCGGGTTTCTGCAGACAGGAATTCGTGATCTGGGTGAATGTTCCGCCGGGCTTGTTATAGATGGTGAGGAAGAAGGTACTGGCGGGATCGTTTGCAACCCACAACTGGTTGCTGCCATCGATCGCAGTGCCGTAGGGAGCGGAAAAGCCGGTTGTAGTTACGGGGATTGCGGTTCCTACAGCCGCTGGCGTGGGACCGGTGAATGGGACGAGAGACCCGGCCGTAGCAGTGACATAACCATTGTGGTTGGCATCGATGGCAAGACCAGGGCCGCCTGCCGACCCGCTACCGGTATATATCTGCGTGAGATTTGCACCACTGGTCGCCGTCGGGGAGATATAGGCCAGGACGGTACTGGCCAAACTAAGAATCTCACCAGATGGATCGACCGCCACGCTATATTGGTTCGTTGCTCCGGCAATATAGTTGAAATAGCCATCGACACCAACGCCGCCTGTGGCACGGAACATGTAGTAGTTTGCGGAACCGCTGGCAGTCGTTGTCCCAGTGCCGGTGAAGTTGCCGAACCACGCCTTGCCATTGAGATCGATGGCGACATCACGGGTTGAGTTGGAGATGATGTTGGGATAGGCGGTGGGACCGGTGTAGAAACCGATCAAGCCGCCGGTTACTCCAGCCGTGCCGCCGACCGTGCCGGTTCCGCCATTGAGCATGATTACGCCGCCGATGGTCTTAGCGTTCGACATCCAGATATCGCCATTTGCATCGACAGCCACGGAAGAGCCATAGGCGATGCCGCTGGTGTACTGGATATATTGGATGGCCAGCGTCCAGTCAGTTGGCGCGGCCGACAGCGCAGGGGCGAACGCCTGGTACGGAGTCTGCAGCGCTATAAGATTGGATATCTGAGAGCCCGAAGCATTTGTACTGGTTGGGTTCAAGGACATGTAAACAGCAGCCTGGAAGATGTTCGACGGAGGTGTCGCCGGCGTTGAGGTCGTCAACGGAGCATAGACCGGCGTGACGTACTGAAAGAGATGCGAGCAGACAGTCGATCCGTTTGTCGTCTGATTGACGCAGTCGGAGAGAATGTTTGCAATCGTGTTCAACTTCTGCTGGTCCACCGTGTACAGGGAATAGTTGGTGCCCGTTGCTGCCGTAGTCGGCGTAGCGTATCCCGTGGAGACGTTTGCCAGGTTATGGGCCGTCGCAAATGCGTTCTGGAGACCGATTATGTTCGAGGAAGGCGCGCCTATCGAGTCAGACGTGGTGCCGAAGCCGCCGTAGAACTGACCCAGCGCGTAGGCCGCTGCAGCCGTGGTTACCTCATCGACATAAATGTAGGTGCCTGCATTCAGACTACTTACACCACCCGTCAAGCAAGGTCCAAGCGCCGCTACCAATTGAATGGCATTATTGTTGAAGGTCGTGCCGTTCCCCGAAGGATCACCCCCGGTCGCCGTGAGATAGAGCTGGGTTGTACTTGTGCAGGAACTCGTGCTGTAGTCGCCGGTAATCGTAAAAGTACCGTCAATTGCCGTATAAACAGGTGTCGTGAGCAGGTTGGAAGAACCAGTGCCATAGGTTCCGGTGGTTCCAGCAGCGTATAGGCCGATGAGGGCGTTGTAGACCGGCTGCTGCCCCCCTTTGACCTTGCCATGCAACCCAATGCTGCTTACCGCCGCACTGCCAGGGGCTATTGAGAAGGTCGGGGCAGCGCAGCCTAGTCCAAATGCAAGTAGTGCCATAACAGACAGTTGCATAATTCGTGTGGGAACAGATGCGGAGCGGATTGCGGTCATAGTGTGCCTCTCAGAATTCATCATGGATCTCAGCTATCGCTCGCTTCAGCGATACAGAACAGAGCGAGATATTTTCCATATTTACAACGTCCGCCACCCTACTGGATAGAAATCAGCCTGTAAATGTGCTTAACGGTATTGGACAGCGGAGACACAGCACCTCCTCCGGCAAAACACTCATACAAAATGGTTTATATTCGGTTGGGCTAATTAGAATTCCCTGTATAATACGTCTACGCCAGAAATTTAAAAGGTTCGAGACGGCTTTTCTCGTGTTCCCCCGAGCGTTACTGTTGCGAATCTCTGGGTTTGGCTATGACTAAGAACGCATAGTGGTTGTCACAGTCGGAGCGGAAAGGTAGTCTGACTGGGAACGATCAGGAAATAAGTGATCGGGGACACGTATGGCAACAAAGCCAACAGTTCGCTTAGAACAACTCGCCCCCAACGACAGGCGCGCTATTCTGCTGCAGGTGGAGCGGATACTCAAGCATCCCCTTTTTCGTCTGAGCAAACGGCTCCCCATTTTTCTGCAGTACATCGTCAACGAGTCACTGGAACAGTGGAGCGAAGAACCCCCCAAAGAACGGACTGTGGGCGTCGAAGTCTTCAGGCGCAAGCCGGACTACGATACCAACACAGACCCGATTGTCCGGGTTACGGCATCGGAACTGCGCAAGAAGCTGGCGCAGTACTACTACGAAGACGGTCACAACGACGAAATCCGCATCGAGTTGCCGCCCGGCAGCTATCTGCCTAAATTCCGCAGGTCTGTTGCAACGGACGCGAGTATGGCTGAAGCCGAGCATATTGCGCTCTGGCCACCGGAAACAGGTCAGCCTGATTCTGAGGCACACAACGAAGAGCACGCCGCACTGGAATCACCAGAATCCCGGGTGAATTTTGCGGAATCGTCTGAGAAAGTAACGGATGAGCACTCCCGTGCCTTGCCACATTCCACGTCGGAAACTGAACCCCACCATCAGCATACAGATGCGAACGGACACCGCTCTTCTGCCTTCGTCATCTGGCGTAGAGTTGCTGCGATCCTGTGTCTTCTTCTGTTCGTAATCGCGGGTAGTTTTATCGCCCGGATCTGGCACATGTCCTTCACGCTTGGAGACTTTTGGAAGAGGTTCGCAGGCAATTCGGAACAAGTTTTTATTGTTATGCCCGGGAAAGATGTCCCTCATAATGAGGCGAATATTTCGGTTTCGCTGACGCTTTCGATGGAAGACGCCAACATTGCGGCGCGGGTAGCGAGCCAACTAGAGAAACAAGAGGTTCATTACCGTCTTATTTCCGCCCCTGAAGTTACCTTCGATGAACTGCGCTCAGGACCAGCAGTACTGGTCGGAGCGCTCGATAATAACTGGACCATGCGCTTTTCCAAGGATATTCCTTTTGTGTTTCAGGTAACCGCGGATGGACATACAGGCCAGATCGTTGAGACTGCAACCAACAAGACTTGGTCGCTCGACATTTACACACCCCACGCCCACATTACACGGGACTATGGCATCGTCGCGTCTTACAAAAATAAGTTGACTGGTCAGCCGGTAATTCTTATCGCCGGCATATCGTCTCAAGGCACACAGGCTGCTGGCGAATTACTGACTTCGGCAACACTCATCAAATCGATTCCCGCGTATCTCGGCAATGTAAACAATTTTGAAGTCGTTATCGAAACGGAAGCAATCGATGGCCACGCCGGCCCTCCACAAATTGTAGCCAGCAAAGCCTGGTAGATTTACTGCGCACATGGAAGAGAGTACTTGGCCAATCAGTTCGCACGGCTTCCCCGTAGCAATACATCCCCGCAAACCCTGCTCTGATTGACTAGAATCAAACCAATTCCTTGATGCCCCTGGCTCGCAAATAAGCTTCGTCTTTCGAACGGCTCTCCAATACGATTGCCGGCGTTTTCCCCTCGACTACGAGCTTCATGAACCTGTCGCCATAGGTCCAATCCGGCCCAGGAGTGTTACCGCCCAGTCCGAGATCGGGCACTACAAGCGCCACTGTTCGTCTAGAGTCAATCGACGATGATTTCCGCATCTCGGCAGCCAGGGCGGCGAATTTCTTACCTAGAGGCTTTGGCTTATTATCCTGCCCGATAAGACCAAGTGGATATTCAAGGCTCGCAAATCCCTTGATGCCCCGGTCGATATCATGAGAACCCCACCAAGTGAATCCCCAAAGTTTGCCGGTACCAACGCCATTGCGGATCAACTGGTCCATGTATTCGCCCATCGCCGTCTCCGAGGTCAACTCATCGCCGGCTCCCGCCACGCCAACTTCCTCAACCCAGACTTTTCGGGCCAAATCCGCCTGGTAGGCATAAGCGAACTCTGTCATATATTCAATCAAATGGTAGTTGCCAACACCAGTTAGTCCAAAGCGCTGAAGAGCACCCGTGAAGAATCCATAACAGTGCAATATGGAAGCACCACCGGTCGTCGCCAAATTCTGCCGCGTAAAGCCGAAGTCACTGAACCACGGCTTGTGATCCACTCCGTTTACATGCAGCTTTCCTGGAGCAATCTGATTGCAGAGACCGAATTTATGCTCCGCCCAGGCGTCGGCGTCAGGTGATGTGACTGGATTGTTAAGATGCTGCAAGACAGGTAGCTCGTTACCAATATCAAACCCGAGAAACCGGGGATGCAAGCTGATTACACTGGCTATTCTTGTGAACAGCAGATCCTCTGCCTGGACAATCTCTGGATCTGTGAAGATATTGCGTTTGGGAGTCAGCGGTTGCACCCATGCAGGCAAGAAGGACATGCCGCTCATCCAACCATTCAGCACGGTCACTTCGACGTCTAGCCCAGCTGTGTCGGCAATATCCAGGAGAGTATGCAGACGTTCCAGCACAGTTTCACTCACATAATTAATTCCGGGCTGGAATATCGACCAGAGGCACTGTACACGTATGTGATCCATGCCAAGTGCTGCGATTGCCTGAAGGTCCTCGGCTACAGACTGCCGGTCCCAGTCAAGCCAGCCATAGAGCCAGTGTTTGCGGGGAACATAATTCACACCAAAGCGAAGTTTGGCAGACGTGGATTGAGGGTGCGTCGCCCACGCGAGCGAGGGATTACGCAATATTGTCGCGGCGGTAAATGTTGCAGCAACAGAACTCTGAAGAAAAAAACGGCGCGTACCTATATTCATGTGGACGTCTTTCGTAGCAGTTTATGGAAACAGTTACAGCGCCATCGCGGTTTGCGAAAGACAATCGAATTAGTGGCGCGCCAAGGTATCAGCAAGAAAAGTCTTAAGCGCATCTACATTTGGTTGGAACCAGCGGTCGTCATTCCAGTAGGTATGTCCAGCTCCGGTTGCAATAATCGGAGTTACGGGCACATGATCAGCCTGCAGACGCTGAACGAATACCTGAGCCTGCTGAAATGGAACAGATTGATCTGCCGTTCCATGACCAACAAAAAATGGCGGTGCGCCTGTATGTACCAGAAATATCGGTGAGGCTTCGTGGCAAGCGTCGAGTTTCTGCGTACAACTGCCGCCCAAATATCCTTCTACTAAATATGCAGGTTCAGATGGATCGGTGAGATCGAGAACTCCATTGAGTACGGCTACTGCTGCGACTGCTGAACTTTGTTCGAGGTTCTCTCCGCGCTCATACCCTTTCCGTCCAATAGTAAGTCCAACTTCAGCAGCTAACTCACCGCCGGCTGAACTGCCCATTACGGCGATCCGGCTCGTGTCGATGTTGTAAGTGGCAGCATTGGCCCTCATCCAGCGCAGCGCACTCTTGACTTGTATCAGCGAGACCGGGAATGTCCCTCCCTGCCCCGTCAGATCATAATCAATGGCCACGCCCATATAGCCGGCATCAGCCAGCACCGCAGCGATGCGCTTTAATTGATTTCGGCTTCCGCCGCTCCAACCACCGCCATGGATGTAAAGCACCGCAGGGTGCATGCCTTTTGACTTAGGCAAATAAAGATCGGCAAGCAACTCTCCATGCAATCCCTTCGCATACGGAATACCTGAAACGAAGGTATACATCTTCGCTCCATCCGTTTGAGACGGGCCAGGTAACGGCAGCGATTGAGCTGCCATGGACGCGCCGAGGCTAATGAGACACATCGATAAAAAAGCCGACCGAAGATTCATTGTGCGATTATTCCTCTTAAAGATGGTACATATTTCCACCCATAATTACTCTGTTGAATCGTAATTATGGGTGACCATTGCGACTTCGATGCGGTCATTGCTTTGAAGGCACAAGTGAACGCACGATAACATTGCGCGTTGAAACAGTGGGATGCGCGGCATCGTCCGAGGGGGCGGCAATCGCCTGAAGAGAATATGTTCCCGGCGTATCCGGCGCATTTAGGGTCACGGTGTACGACATGGCCCCAAGCGAAGCCAGCGCAAACGGCCTATTCTCCGCGGTGACCCGGCTGCCATCCGTGCCGAAGAAAACAAGGCTCAGCGTGCCGGATCGCTGATGGTCGTCATCGTTAACCATTGCAATGGTGAAGTCGCGCTGCTCGCTCGGCTTCATGGTCGGCTGCCAAAAGTTCAGATACACGCCAAGCGGATTGAATGCCTGCTCCATCGCCTTCATGAAGTGAGGTTCAAGCTCCAGCGTCTTGACGTTATGGAAACTGTCAGATGTATACCCATTTGGATCGCTCGCAGAAAGATAGACAAAGTGCAACACCCCCGCATAGCGACGATAGGCTCGCCAGAACTCCGTCTCGCCACCCAGCAGATACGCTCCCAGAGCAAATCGATTCTCTGTTGTGTCTTTGTCTCCGAGCAATCGAGGATAGAGCCTCTGCGTCAGCAATGTTGGAGTTCCGTCCCGGTTCAGCCAGAGCCATCCATACTCATTCAGGATCATGGCGTGTCCGCTCTTGCTGGTCGGCCTATTCGCTGGCGGTCCCACTAATCGCTCAAGGTCGGTCATTTTAAAGGCGGTGCTCATCGCCGAATCGTCATTGGTTGCCGTCGAATAGAACAGATATTCGTGATCTTCAACGGGGTCATCAGGCCCAACGGGAGCGTTGAAGCTATTCTCCCACGGACGATTGGAAAGATCGAGAGACCGAACCTTAGGAATCACTACGCTGGAAAACTCAGGCAGTACTGATTCGTTCGTCGCATCCCAGATGGCGACGCTCGGGTGGTTCCAATTGTCCCGCATCCACTCGCTGTACTCGGTGACCATCTCCGCTGGGTCATACCGACTCGGTACGCCACCGGTCCAAACCATATATTCATTCTCGATCAGCAAGCCACTTTCATCCGCAATCTCCAGCCAACGGTCGGGAACAGGCCCGATGCAAAATCGGAACGCGTTCCAATGCATCTGCTTGGGTATCTCAACCAGCAAGCGATGCAACCATGCCTCATCCCAAGGGAGGATACCGCTATCCGGGTCTTCAAAAAAGCGGTGCAACGCGATATTCGACCCTCTCAGAAAGTAAGGGTGGCCATTCAAGTAAGCTCTCTGCGTCACCGTATCGAAATGAAACTCCCGCATGCCGAAACGAGTATCCGTGCCATCGCCGGATGTGCTTGTCCGAACACGATACAAGAATGGATCTTCCGGGCTCCAGAGGTGTGCTCCCGGAATGGGTACTGTCTGCAGCGTCGTCCTGGTTGCGCCTGCCGGCACTTCAATTTTCATGGCAATGCTGCGTGAACGCTGTATGCCGGACTTCCAATCGAAGACCTCCTGCCTTACCTTCGAGGTGATCGTGTGATCGGAGTAGTTATGCAGTTCGGTCTGCACACGGATGCTTGAATCTCCCAATCGCGGCTCAACCTGAACAACAGCGATTGCTGGATTATTCATTGCTAGCAGAGTTACGTCGTCGTAGATGCCTGGCGTCCAACGATTCTTCTCAAGATCGGTTCCACCGGAAACGTTCTTTGGCAGCACGCCTGGGTGGGCACCGATTCGTAGGACGAGCTCGTTCTGCGCATTCCAGTGAATGGCATGCGTTACATCAAAATATGCGGCGGTGAAGCATGGATCATGCTCGCCGATGCGTATGCCATTTAGGTACACCACAGTGCCAAACTGCGCCTTATTCACCTTGAGCAATGCCACCGCATTACGCGCAGGTGCCGTGAAAGTCTTCCGATACCAAAAATAGTTACGCTTCTGGCGTGCTATGCCCGACGCGTCATCGAGTTGCGCGACCTCCGTCTTGAAATGGAGACCCTTCCAAAAGGGATTCAAGATAAGTTCGCGGCTCTGGTACTGATCGACATCGGCGAATGCGGGGGTTGCCGAATGCGTCAGTCCCGGAACCGGCACTGTATGGCTATAAGTCTTCGGTATCTGTTCTGGGCCAATACTGTCTTCAACGTCCCACTGCCCATTCAGAGAAAGAACCACCCGCTGTGTATTTTCGGTGGTCGCATGCAGTTGGGGACTTCCCAATAAGAAAGCTACGACGATGCAGTAGACAAACCACAGAGACCTTCTATGTGTGCTCATGATTTCGACCAGATCATTTCGATTTCTTCGAGAGTACGGTTTTTTGTTTCTGGCACACTGAGAAAAATATAGAGGAAGGAGGCAGCGCACAGCAGTGCATATCCCAGGAAGACACTGGAAGCCGTAAATATTCTCATAAAGGTTAGGAACGTTGCGCTCATACATGAGACAGAAATCCAAAGCGCAATCGTCGCAATGGACATGGCGCGTGCGCGAACGTGATTCGGAAAGATCTCTGCGAGACAAACCCAAACGCCCGTACCAAGCCCAAATGCAAAACACGCTACATACCCCAAAACGGGCACAAGCAGTAGCTGTGAGTGTCCTGGCAAATAACGCAACATAGCGCTAAATGCAATCAGAAATAGCCCCATTCCTCCGGTGGCCATCAATAACAATGGCCGGCGTCCAAGCCTATCGATCAGCATGAGCCCAAGGATAGTAAAGACCAAATTCACCATGCCGACGAACACATTCATCCCGATGGCCTGTGAGGTGCTTGCACCCGTGTGTTCCGCAAAAATGATCGAGCCATAATACAGCACCATATTAATTCCGGTGATCTGCTGGATAACCGCCAGCATGATAGCGAGCACCATAGGCTTGCGCAATTTGCAGCCCAACAGCTCTCGATAAGTGCCTGTTTCCTCTTGGATTGCATTACCAATCTTATCGAGTTCCCTCTCAACCTCTATTCCCGGCGAGATTCGCTGTAGTACGAGCCTGGCACGATCGCGCAGTCTGTTCTGCAACAACCATCGGGGACTTTCGGGAATCCACATCAGTGAAACGCACAGCGCAATAGCGGGTAGCGCCCCTACACCAAACATCAGCCGCCAATTGCCATGGACAATCCGCGCCAATTCATAGTTGCACACAAATCCAATCAGAATTCCACTCACGGTTGCAAGCTGGTTCAGGGTCACCAACCTTCCTCGTGTGCTGGCTGGCGCAACTTCGGCAATATAGAGCGGCGCGACCAGAGATGCCGAGCCAACAGCCACACCGGCCAGTACGCGTGCTGCTAATAGTTGCCAAAGATGAGTAGCAGTCGCTGCACTGAAAGCTGCGACGCAGAACAGAACACTGGCACAGAACAGCGCCGGCCGCCTCCCAAAACGATCGCTCGCCCAACCTCCCAGAGCTGCACCCACCGCACAGCCCCAAAACAGAACTGTCGCCACCATTTCGGTTTGGAAAGAACCGAGATGAAAGTCGGTTCGCAGAAAGACCAACGCGCCATTGATTACTGCCACGTCATACCCGAAGAGCAGACCTGCAGTGGCCGCACTTGCGGCAATCATGACTACAAAGAGAGGCATCGTCTTGCCTTGCTGCATAATCGTCACTTCCAGTTCTTGGTTGCTGATACCTTGAGGAATGAATGCACGAAGTATCTCGGTACATAATTCCCAAGGATAGTTATATTACCAATCAAGCATTTTGGTGAATTTTTTTCGATTAAACCATCATAATTTTGATGTTTATAATGAAATCACTTCATAGTGGAGCTATAATTTCTACTCATGAGCGCCGCACTCTCTAACAGCCCCAACTCTACATTCGTCGATTGGCATTCCGGCTTGATCAGCGGCGATGGAATTGAAGAGTCCGTAAAAACCCTCGGCCAATTGTCCGGAATCTTTCACGATGAAGCGGCATGGCGCAGTATGAATCCTGAAACCGAAACCTATCGAGTTCGCTTCTGGAGGCCTGTGCCTGATGGAACCACCGGCGGATTATTCTGGGGATGTACCGTCCTGCAGCCAGGCCGTGTCGGAGATGAATATTTCATGACTCATGGCCATTTTCATTCCCTTCGCGACCGCGCGGAATATTACGCAACAGCAACGGGAAAAGGCATTCTCCTGCTGATGGATGAAAGCGGAAAGACGTGGGATCAGACCATGACCCCCGGAACGGTGCACTACATTCCGGGAAAAATCGCTCACCGCGTCGTCAACACTGGAGATCAACCTCTGGTATTCCTCGCCAGTTGGCCCAGCGATGCAGGACATGACTACGCTGAAATCCGCACGAAGGGATTCACCAAACGAGTAGTGCAGAGGGATGGTCAGCCTTGCCTGGTCTAACAGCTCTTGCCATCGATCTTGGGGGCTCTCATTTTGCTTGCGCTGTCGTCCGTGATGGAGTCGTCCTTGCGAGCAATAGTCTTCCTGCCGATGGCACCTCGTCCCTTGCCGCGCTCCTCCCTTCTATCCAAAAGACTCTCAGTCAGTTGCTGGTAGATACCCACATCCCCCTCTCTGATTGCTCCGCCGTTGTGCTTGGCTTTCCTGGCGTCGTGAGTGCACGGGAAAAACGGGTTCTGGCTACAAACGAGAAATTTAATGATGCGACTCAGCTCAACCTGAACTCATGGTTTCAGCAAGCTTTTGGGTTGCCTTTTCTGCTGGAGAACGATGCGAGACTCGCACTGCTGGGTGAATGCCGGTTTGGCGCGGCCTGCGGTGCTCACGACGCTGTCATGATTACGCTGGGTAGCGGCATCGGCGGCGCAGCAATGCTCAATGGCCAACTGCTTCAGAGTCAGCATGGGCTTGCCGGAACGATTGGCGGCCATATACCTATAACGCTGAATGGACGACTCTGCACCTGCGGCAATCGTGGATGCGCGGAAGCGGAAGGTTCCACTACATTTCTCCCTGAAATTTATCGCCAGCAAATTGGTGGCGACAAAGGTGAACTCGGCAACAGCCAAACAATTGGTTTCGCCGAGCTTTTTCGAGCCATTGAATCGGGCGACAAACCGGCTATCGCCGCGCTTCAGCATTGTCTGCGCGTCTGGTCTGTTCTAACCGTCGCGCTGATTCATGCATACGACCCTGAAGTTGTCGTCTTTGGAGGGGCAGTCCTCAAACGCGCCAACGACATCCTACCGCATCTGCAGGAATATGTTGCAAAGCACGCCTGGACCCCTGGTCGCACGGTGCCCCTGCGGGCCGCCGCTCTCGGCTCAGATGCTGCTCTTCTCGGAGCAATTCAGCTCATGGAGTACAGCCTTTGACTCGTCGGTCCAATTATGAAAAGCATCCTGCTGTAGTAATCTCTTCGACCGACAGCGACTGCGCATCAGGTTGGCGCGAAATTTGCGATCGACTCCTTACCCACAGTGATTGCAGCCGGATCGCAATCGAATGTTATCCCGGCGTAAATATCGAGTCTCTAAGGAAAGAGCTTCTCGCATGTCTTGCGCCTGAGCTTGTACTTGAAAGCGCAGCTCTCATGCTGCCTCCCACGGCAATTGAAGATAAATTTGCAAACTTGCTAGGCGACGACCGTGTATTTGCTCGGATGATGCCAGTGGAACTCACCGAATTCTTCGATCCAGACAAGTTGGACCAAGCCCGCTGCATGGCAGGGAATGCTCAGGGCCGCGTGATAGCTCTCGGAACCGGCGCTACTTTGGTGCTGCCAACTTACGATCTGTTGATCTATGTAGACGTTGCCCGATGGGAAATCCAGCAACGGCAGCGTCGCGGTGAAGTTTCCAGTCTTGGACTCGATAATGCTTCAGCAACTCCTGCGCAGCTTTACAAACGCGCCTTCTTCCTCGACTGGCGTGCCGCTGATCGAAAACGTCACCAGCTATATCCAGACGTTGACTTCTGGATTGATGGCAATCTTCCGGCAAAGCCTTCGATGCTCAGCGGCAGCACTTTTCGCGCCGCACTAACTCAAGTTGCCCAACAGCCTTTCCGCGTAGTTCCATTTTTCGATCCGGGTCCCTGGGGCGGTCAATGGATGCGGAATGTATGCGATCTCCCTGATGGCCCACCAAATTATGCGTGGTGTTTTGACTGCGTCCCTGAAGAAAACAGTTTGGCCCTTCGGTTTGGCGCACGCACGTTCGAACTGCCATCGTTGACGCTCGTCCACGAACATCCTCATGAACTGCTCGGCGCAGACATCGTTAGCAAATTTGGTGCTGAGTTCCCTATTCGATTTGATTTTTTGGACACCATGGAGGGTGGCAATCTTTCGCTACAGGTCCATCCATTGCGCAGCTATATCCAGGAGCAGTTCGGCATGCCGTACACCCAGGATGAAAGCTACTACATCCTTGACGCCGCACCTGACGCAACCGTCTTCCTGGGTTTGCGCGATGGAATTGACCCACAGTCAATGGCCACTGATCTGAACGTTGCACAGACGGGCGGTCCGCCTTTCCCCGCCGAAAAGTATGTAAATGCGTGGCCAGTTCGCAAGCATGACCATTTTCTTATTCCAGCGGGCACCATTCACTGTTCAGGGCACAACAGCATGGTGCTTGAGATCAGTGCAACGCCTTATATATTCACGTTTAAACTGTGGGACTGGGGCCGCATGGGATTGGATGGCCGCCCCCGTCCAATCCACCTCGAACATGGACTTAAAAACATCCAGTGGGATCGCACAACCAGTTGGGTACAGGAGAACCTCATTAATCAGGAAGCTCCCTTGGCCAAAGGAGATGGCTGGCGCGAAGAGCGCACAGGACTTCATCCCCTGGAGTTCATTGAAACGCGCCGGCACTGGTTCACTGGACCGGTTCCCCATGATACGCAGGGCAATTTGAACGTACTGAACCTCGTTGAAGGAGAAGCCGCCGTCGTGGAGAGCCCGACCGGTGCGTTCTCCCCGCTGACGGTGCATTATGCAGAGACCTTTATCATTCCAGCCACTGTAGGTGCATATACGATTCGCCCTGCTGTCGTCAGCACGAAGCCTCTTGCCACAATGAAAGCCTATGTACGGAAAGGTCCATAATGTCCAGTCCGCTTGAATTCTATCCAGGCCTTCCACTCCAGCTTGCAGATTCTATTCTGGCTTTCGAATATGGCCCGGGCGTCTTTGGTCCTGAACCGGAGATGCGGCGTCTTGATGCGATTCGCCCGAGCCTGCGCGATCCTCAATGCAGTGGGCCAGACCCCGTTTACGGTATTGCCATGGATATCGGACGTCCTGCTGACCGTTCTACGCTTCAACAGCGCATGCTGCTGTTCGGTGCAGTGATCTATGCCTCCGGTGCCCTCGGGGCGGAGCCAGTGCGCTCTCAGGGGCATGTACATGCTATTGCGCCACACTGCGGTTGGTCTACGCCTGAAGTCTTCGAGATCTGGAGCGGAAAGGCCATCATCTTCGCACAGGAATCCGTAGAGGATGATCCTGGACACTGTATTGCCGTGGTTGCAGAAGCGGGAGAACAGGTGGTAGTTCCTCCCGGTTGGGCACATTGCGTCATCAATGCTGACCCAGCCAAACAGATGTCATTTGGCGCCTGCTGTGATCGTGAATACGGCTTTGACTACACTGGGGTTCGCGCGCACCACGGCCTGGCTTGGTTTCCCATGCTCACCGATTCAGGTGACATTGAATGGGAGCCAAATCGGTTCTATTCCAGAAGCACACTTGAGCACCGCAAACCGCGCTCCTATCCGGAACTCGGTTTGGATGCATCGCGTAGCATCTATAAACAGTTTATGGATAACCCTGAGTCGATGATGTTTGTCTCTGATCCTCAGCGGGCCGCTGCAATCTGGCCTACCTTTATTCCCTGAAGAGAGGCTCAGACACGGCGAACATCAATTCCTTGTGCAATGAATGGTGCAATCATCTTGTCTGTCGCGCCGTTATCTGTGATCAACATATCGATAACGTCAGTTGGACATATCAGCCAATTGGCTACCACTCCCAATTTACTGTGATCCGCCACGGCGATCTTCCGCTTGGCTTGCCGCACCATACAGCGGTTAATATCGACCTCGTCGTCATTGAAGCACGTCAGTCCGTGTTCCGCATTGATTCCATTGACGCCGACGAAAAGTACGTCGGCAAAGACGCCGCTCATACTCGCGACTGCTGCAGGCCCCACCAGCGAAAACCAGTCTCCGCGCAAATGGCCGCCGGTTACGAAGACATGAATATCTTTCCGGTTGCTCAATTCCATCGCCACATTCACTGTATTTGTCACAACGGTAATCCCACTCAGAGAACGCAAGCTACGCACCACTTCGGTAGTTGTGGTTCCCGCCGTCAGAGCGATCGTATTGCCCGGAGAGATAAACTCCGATGCGGCCAAAGCTATCCTTCGCTTTTCATCGGCAAAGCTTTCAACCTGACTCTGGAATGACCGATCGTCACGAAATGCCTCATAGAAAAGAGGCTCGATCACAATCGCTCCCCCTCTGGTTCTACGCAATAAGCCTGAGTTCTCCAAATCCTCCAAATCGCGGCGAACAGTTGCCACTGAAACATTCAGCTTCGTGCATAACCCTTCTATTGAAGTAGAGCCCGCCTGGCGCAGTTCTTTCAATATAATCGCAGCTCGGTTTGCTTGCTTTTCGCTGCGTTCAGGCATCTATCTCTCCCTCAATCGATACACTGCTTGGCCAGTTCACAACCGTAAACTACCTTGTTGGATTGTAATACTGAGAGCCGCATGATTGGGTACGTGCTTAGAGGTTACCCAGAATAGTGGGCTGGCAAGGCAAAGGATACCAACGCCATTAACATCGCAAAGCTGGCACCGCGCATCAACACTCTCCTATTGCATCGCATTATCTTTCGACCCATTTCTGTTTGTCTCGTGGTATCACGGACGCAAGCGAGGAGAGACACCCGCTGCACATCTGTAACTTGAGGCGTCGTTGATATCACCATCTCCGCGATATTGCGCAACACTCGGATACGGACAGAGTAGCCGCTCCTGTATTTGCTTGTGATCGTCGCCGGCAGACACTGCTTGAGTGACGATCAACCTATCCGGCGCGATTCCCTGTTCGACCCACTTCACGACAGCGTCCAATGCATTGAAATCGCCCGGCCCGGGACCACCTCCGCAATGCTCCATACCCGGAACCATGAACAAGCGATAGAAACTATCAACAGGGATAGGCGCGGATTGGCTAGCAACATCTTTCTTATGTTTGTCTTTGGAACTCTGCTCTTTATCGCGTGTCACGACCGCCTGATAATACTTGATAGCTTCGCCAGGTGCGACCACCGAATCATTCCAGCCGTGGTACATCAGCAGCTTGTGTCCATGTTCGCGAAACGGGTCAAGATCCGGATTCGTGGCATTCACTGCGCTTGCGAGTCTTCCCTGGAAGGTGACCACATCATGATCGAAATCGAACGCGTGCCAATTCCAGTTCACCCCGAAGGCCCATTCGAAAATTGGCGTATACGGCGCTGTATGCGCGGAACCTGGAGATGCAAATAGTCTGCCCCATCCAGACTCACCGCCTTTTGCAAGTCCGGGATAAAGGCTTTCGCCCGTGCGTGGGTCCTTCGGTCCCGCATAAATCGCTTCCACCGTCTCCACCTGCGCCGCCGTCAAACAATCCTCTTGATCCCCCGCTTTACATCGCAGTGCTGTAGGGTCGAAATTGCACTTCGGTGGATCAACGATCAGGCCGTCTTTCACACCATCAAGTGCGTCGCAGGCGTTGAGGACCGCCTTCGAGAGCATTGCAAGTTTTGCAGAAGACAGATACGACGCCGGCGCGCGTTGCGTCACAACGAAATTCCACAAAATACTCACGTGGACTCCGGTTCGATTGTTAGCCGCTGCACCACCAACGATCCCGTCATAATCATCCGGAAACCGCTGCGCCTCCATCAATGCCTGCTCACCGCCTGTCGAACAACCCACAAAATATGACCGTTTGGCATCTTGCCCGTAGTAGGCCTTCACAAGCTGTTTCGTTAGAACTGTCATTTCATGGGTAGAACGGTATCCCCAATCCGCCCATCGTTCCGGACGGTCTATGAATATACCGGCATTTTCTGCAGGTAGAACGGCCATCCCCATATCCGTATTCGCTACTGCGTACCCGCGCCGGAGCCCCGATGCGAGCGAGGGATATGCGATTGTTCCTGCCAACCCCCCATTGCCCGTGCCCTTGATACGGCCATTCCAGCCGGTTTGAGGCAGCCATACTTCAACACGTATGGATGAATCTGAACTCGGCTTGAGCGTGGCCGCTACCCGGCAAAAGGCAGGGAGATCCCTGATCGGCATTCCTTTGCTGGGTTCAAGCGTCCCTGCTGCCACAGCCTCCGCCATGGTGATGGTCGTATGGGGGAACTGTAGTTTTGCCAGCCCCTCGCAATCGAATGCATAGACCGGCAATGCAATCGATGCCAGCATCATTAACATCAGAACAATGACACTGTTTTTTATAAATAATCTTGTACGACCGTTCACGTTCGCTTACCTCATTTATATTTTGCGCTCAAGTCTCTACGGTAACTTGCAATCTGGCCCCGGGTTCTCGTCATGAGACATCCTCCCGGGACCAGGCAGTAATTACTTTAGTGAATCTACGGAGCAGGAACCACCAGCACGACAGCATTACCGACCGGAACCTTTAGAGTGTATACGCCATTAACGGGGCTCACCGCCTCGGGTACAGGGCCTATTGGGTTGGTGAGAGTTAGGGGATTGCCGTCCGTACTATTATCGTAGGTCTGGTTGTTGTTCATTACCATGCCAGTCACTCCGTTGGGCTTAATCGTTCCGGTATTTGGATCCCACCAGCCGTTGTAAACGCCGCCCGTGGATGTTATCCGGTACACCGTCACCAGGCCCCGGCCTGGAAGCGCAAGCGTGACCGTTCCGTCGGTAGGCAGACCATTGCTTCCGTCGTCCTTATTGATCAGTAGCACATGTACCTTACCGTTTGTGTCCCTGGTGGCCCAGGCCTTGAATTTGGGCCATGCAGCTGTGTATCCCAGACCATTGTTAGCTATCGTTGCGGGGATAATGACTGCATTATTCGCCACCATGTGTTCGAGCAATACCATTGCGTAATACTCAGGGGCAACATAAGCCAGCCCCCCGCTGCTGTTAAAGTCGAATGCGTTATACGCATTGCTGCCACTTTCCGCTTTGTGATACGTCTGGTCCGTCGCGAGGAAGAAATTAATCCCGTTCACTCCGGCCAATGCGTACGTCATGCCCATATCCAGCGTCCATACGGCAGACGTGAACGTATCACTCAGGCCGAATGCTCCGTGACAGGCAATCGTGTTAATCTCTCCCGCCCGGATGGGAAGTACTGGGCTGGCCGATTTTGCTGCTGTTATGGCGTTGCTCAGGTAGGGATCTGCAGGATTGTTGTGTTGGTAGGCCGAGGCAGGTGGTGCGATCGACGCCTGGAGTAGCAGACTGTTCCGAGCCGGCGGGGTCGTCTGGCAGTTTGAGCCGCCATAGTAGTGGAAGTCGAACATGCTGATTTGATTATGGCGAGTAGTGACGAAGCCTGCCTCGTCAAAGCTCGTATTGTTTCCGGCGAAAACGGGTGCTGCAAATTTTAGGCCTTGCGGGATGGGACCGAGAGCGTCCCAATACGTTAATTCATCCGCCCAATACTTACTGTTGGTTTCCCCGGGGTAGTTGTCGGGCTCGTTTCCAAGTTCAAGAGCTTCGATGCTGCTTGGATCAAGAACGCCGCTTGTGATATCACCAACTTCTTCCGCAACAATCGTTTGGCCGCTAACGCCGTTGTATGGATTCATGCCGTTCTGAAAATCAATGCCGATGAAGTATTTGTGACTCTTGCTCGCGTTAAGCTTCGCAAGTACGGGGAGTGCGTTGTGAAGCGTGTTAGGGCCAGGACCATCCCCCAGCATACGCAGTGTCATGGCGGTGCCACCGAGGCCTCCCAGGTTGTCGATCAGCGTCTGGAATTTGGTATTCATCGTAATCGGGCCGCCGTAAACTGGCATGGAGCCGATTACTGTCTGCACATCGCCTTGTCGAAGCGAGAGCCCAACAAAATCGGATGGTATAGCAGATGTGAGGGCCGCGGCGTTGGGATCAACGGTGACTTGCGCAATCGCCTGAGCATTGGCAGAAACGCAGGTCATCGTTAGGAAGAGTGCAAAGAGGAACGAGATGCCAAGATGGCGGGGAAGTACAAAGGTACTGTATCGCATAGAAGCTCCTTGTGAAGACATTGGATTGCGCTTTGTAACCGCTCATGCCTCAGCCGTGTTACACGCTTCGTTACATATCGTTGGTGCTTTTTCGGGGTGCGGTGGTAATTGGCCTCTGGCAGGAGTGTTGCGATAGACGATCACCATTCTCTGGTCTTGATCTCCATCTGTACCGAGCGTGTTTTTCTCACTTGCAACAACGGAGAACACGCTAGCGAACAGATAAATTCGTGTCAACGCACTGAACGGTACAGACAGATGCAGTCAAGTGTCGGCCGGGTAAAACGTTTCCTATCAGCAGGCAAGCAGCGGCGTAATACTCGCAACGAACCTGCATCATACGTCGGCATTCAAGCGCTGCGCTCTGCATCGAGTGAGAGAGGATTTGTGCAGGATGAGATTCCATCCTTCGCATGCGCTGACCATGCTTCAACCATGAAACAATCTCCGCAGAATGATGTGGCCTCAGATTTCTCCCAAGACAAGCCCTTTGAAAATTGGGCTGTGTTGTTGGTCCTACTACTGGAGTGTCAGTATCACGGCATTGGCCACCGGCACGTTCAGCGTATAGGTCCCGTTGACGGGCGTCACCGTCTCGCTCGTCGTGGTGCCTTGGATGCTGCCATCCGTGCTAGCATCGAAGGTCTGTCCGTTGATGGTGATGCCGGTTTCTCCCGTGACCGCACCCGTGGTGTTGATCGTTCCGGTTAATGGGTTCCACCAGCCACCATAGACGTTGCTGGACTTCAATCGGGTTACCGTTGCTGTGCCGCGGCCAGGAAGCATTACCTGCACCGTTTCCGTAGAGGAAACAGCTCCATTGGTGCCGTCTTCCTTGTTCAGCAACAGCACGTGAAGGACACCGGACGTATCCTTCGTTGCCCATGCGGAGAAGCGCCCAGGGTTGCTAATCACCGGCGACGCGATGACACCGGCATTATTCGCGACCATGTAATCGAGCATCAGCATCGCGTAGTACTCCGGCGCGACATACGCCAGACTCCACGTGCGTGTAGTGCCCGTGGTGTAGGTAAAGTCGAACGCGTTATATGCAATATCTCCCGTCGGTGCCTTGTTGTAGCTCTGGTCTGTCGATATAAAAAAGTTGATGCCAGTCACACCAGAAGCTGCATAAGTCATTCCCATATCCATAGCCCACAGCGCCGAACTGAAGGTGTCGCTGACGCTAAACGCTCCGTGACAAGCAATGGAATTCATCTCGCCAGCACGGATATTGGTTATTCCAGCGCTCTTCGCCGCCGTAATCGCTGAACTGAGGTAGGGGTTGGATGGGAAATTATTCTGGTAGTCGGTTGTCGGTGCAAGCGACGACGGCAGCAGCAGAGCGTTCTGCGCCGGCGCCGATGTGCAGTTCGCTCCGCCATAGTAGTGGAAGTCGAACATGCTCACATGGCTGCTGCGTTTTTGCAGATAGTCGCTTTCGCTGTATGTCGTGTCATTGCCCGCAAAAACCGGCGCCGCGAATTTCAGCCCGTTGAGACTCGGACTGAGCGCATTCCAGTAGGTCTGCTCATCCGCCAAATACTGTGTATAGGAATAACCGGTGTAGCCATCTGGCTCGTTGCCCTGCTCGATAGCTTCGATACTGGCTGGGTTCAGAGCGCCGCTTGTGATGTACCCGACCTCTTCCCCGGCGATCGTCGTAGTGCCGCTTACGATGTTCATGCCGTTCTGAAAATCGATGCCCACGAAGTACTTGCTGCCTTTATCGGTATAAAGCTGGTTGAGTACCGGGAGCGCGTTATAAAGCGTGTTGGGGCCGGGGCCATCGCCATTCATGCGCAATACCATCGGTGTTCCCGTGATGCTCTGTAAATTGTCGATCAGCTTCTCGTAGATCAGGTTCATCTTAATCGTGCCGCCGTAGGTCGGCATGTAGCCGATTACCTTCTGCACGTCGCTCTCACCATGCGACAGGCCAACGAAATCACCAGGCACCTTGAGAGAGGGCGTCGCATAGGAATTTACAGTGACCTGCGCGATTACATTTGAGGAAATCGCCGCATTGGTAAGCGTATAACTTACGCTTCCACTCACCCCTGTCGTCGTTGCGGTAACGGTATAGGCTCCGGACGTGTTGTTCGCGAGTGCAGTCACAGATGCAACGCCAGCGTTACTGGTATTGCTATAGTTCGCAAAGCCCGAGCCAGTGGATGTCCCCCATATCACCGCAGATGCAGCAGTGCTCGGCACCGTGAAGTTGACGGTCGCGCCAGGAACCGGATTGCCGTAGACATCCTTCACTAGCGCGGTAAGAGGTTGAGGGAAAGTGGTGTTTAGCTGTGTACTCTGTGACGACCCGCCAGTGAGTGAAATGGTCGTCGCCGCTCCGGCCGTGTTCGTCAGCATGAAGCTCTGCGTGGGTACACCGCTCGCAGACGCAGTGACTACATATGCGCCGGCAGCCATATTGGCGGTCGCTGTGATCGAGGCAATGCCATTGGCTCCAGTAATGGCGGTTGTAGAAGAGAGGGTCGCACCTGCGCCGCTGGACGGTGCTACATAAGTGACGGTCAGGCCAGATAGAGGATGGCCATTCGCATCGGTGATCAACACCCCTAGCGCACTGCTGAATGCAACATTGACTTGCGCTGACCGCGGACTTCCTCCGCTCATCGAACTCGCTGTCGGTGGACCAATCGCTGTCGTTGCAGCAGTCCCTCCACAACCCAGACTAAATGCAAGCAGTGTCAGAACGGTCAATTGCATAACACGTGCAATAACAGATGTGAATCGGATCTCGGGCATAGCCTGTCTCTCTGAAATTCATCATGAACCTCATCTATCGCTCGCGCTCAATCGCCGCATAGAACGAGATGTTTCCCATACCAACAACGTCAGCCCCCCCTACCGGACAAAATCCTCCCTGTACATGTGCTTAACGGTATAGACAGTAAATAACTACTCCAAACCATATAGGGTGTTTATTTTCATGTAGTTGAGGAGTGCCAAGTCAGCGTGAAATAGCCGCATCATACGTCAGCTCTACGGTTCGGTATCCATTCCTGAACAGACATCGGGAGTGTTCCCGGCTCTGGGCCGGTGGCTCGAAAAGTGCAGTGAAGATATTCTGATAAAGAAACTAATCCCCATAGGCCTCAGCCTAATTGGAATGGGGACAACAGTCACTCAGCCGACACTGAGCATTCCAGAATATCCAGTGTGATTCCCGGTCCACAGTCCTGCCACCCGCTCACTCTGGGTCAGCAACCTTGCCCCCCCCGCGCTCTGTCCGCCTCCCCACCTTGTGCATTGAGCCGCTGAGCATCTCCACGACACGCAGTAGGTCTTTACCAGAGACGTCCCGATCCTCGTCGTAGGCGAACTGGCCAGCCAGTATATAGCTCACTTGTAACTGCGCGAAGGAGAAGCCAGCGGTGCGGTCGACACAAGCCTGCATCTCGTCGATGGTCAGCGTGCATAGCTTCCCGGCAAAGAACTTCTGCCGCAAATCCGCAGCAGGGTTCGGGAAGCTTACACAGAACGCTGTGCATCTGAGATTAGAGAAATCTACCCAGAACGAACTTTGACTATTGACGCATGGACAATAAACGAGGCTTTGATGTCCCTCTCTGACGGACACGAATCGTGAAAGTCTCGCTCCGCATTAAACACAGAAAGTTCGAAAATCGTCTACTAGGGCCGACCATTTATCAACAAGTTCCAGCCACTGAATTCGATGCGGTTGTTGAGCCTTGTTGAACCTTGTTGAAGTGTGAGGCACCGACGTTTACAAAATCTACTACAGCCCAAAAAATAAAAAAACAGGTGCTCTAGTTGGAATCAGCACATCTGCTTTGTTCTAAGAGAACTGCAGGGATTGTTGTGAAGAGAATTTAGAATCCGACCATCTGTTTTTACGGCAGATGGTCGGCTATCTGAACTCAGGGGTAGCTGCGCTACACTAACTATCCACTGGTTCAAAAGACCGGGCAGAGCAGGCGTCTGGGAGACGAAGGCGCAACCAAAGAGGATGCGAGAGGTGTGCATGGAGAATAATCTATAGAGTCCAAACGCGAGGGTCAAGTTTTGTAGACAATAAAGCTAACTTACGGGCGCAAGTACCCCATATTTCGGAATAAAATTCCCTGTACATTCCCTGATCCATCCCTATTAATTCCCTGTTCCGAAAATGACCAATGCCGCTAGTGTGCCCGTAAATACTGGTTTTTTGGACCATGGAGAAGCATTTAGAATCTTGATTTCCCTGTAAATTTCCCTGTTATCGGGAATTGCTGCCGGAGCAGGGTTCGCCCTGGACTGCGTCCACCGCCAGACATTTTGAGTTGGGATGATTCCCTGCTCCAGCGAATGCAAAAGCCCCGAGGATTCGGGGCTTTTCTGCGTCTGGAGAATCGGCAGAGAATCTCTCCAATAGAATTTAAGCCCTAAAAATACGCTAACTGCGGTCGACTTTCTCTATCCAGAGAGTCGAGCAGTAGCTTCAGCTATTCCCCTTTCAAAGCCGTGCGAGCGTGGGTTGAATTCAGGATGCGCTACACTGGCTATTCGCGGGCACAAGAGATTAGGCAGATCATTCCAGGTAGACGGTATCTCCCTGCTGAAAAAGCGCGAGGGTCACTGTTCATGAGCACAGATCCATCAATCAGGCCGTCAAAACACATATCTGCCGAATCCCGAAGTGTGCTCTGTTCAGCATTGGAGCAACTTCGCCTAAAGCTCCTCGATCTATCTGGGCGCAACCGACTCATTAATTTCAAACATACGTCTGGACGCTCTATGCAGTTTATTGAAGGGAACTGCATAGACGTCTACCAGAAGCTCGTTGAAGCCAACAATAGAGTCACAATCCCGATTGCCGGCCTCCAAGATCCTGAAACGGTGGAATGGATCGATAAAAATGGCCGCCAGCAACGGCCCGATCCGAAAGAATGGGCAACAAAACAAGGAATTTCTATCAGCTATGACCTACCGGAAGGTGACGGACACGGCCGACATTCCCACCTTCGCGTCCTCTTATACCCTGACGATTTGGCAAAACATTGCCGCAAGATCGAAAGAGAAGCCGTGTTGGCGATAGAAGAGACTGGGGCCAACATGCTATTTCTGGTCCTCGGGTTTCTTGAGTTCCCTGACCAGCGAAATAGCGATAAAGCTTTTGCAGCGCCACTGATTTGCATCCCTGTGACGTTTTTGAAGCGAGAGACAGCAGGAACCCGGTCTTATTTGCTGCAATATACCGGAGATGATATTTCGGAAAACCTCTCGCTACGGGAAAAACTCAAGAATGACTTTGGAATGACGCTTCCCTACCTGGACGAAGAACAGATAGATGTTGGTGCGTATTTTGCACAGATCAATCGATTGATTCGATCACAGCCACGTTTTGCATTCAGAAATAGAATCTCGCTCTGCCTATTGAGCTTCTCAAACATGCTTCTGGTAAGAGATCTTGATCCCACGAAGTGGCCACAGAATGGCGAACATAATGACCTGATTGATCATCCAATCGTACGGGAAGTATTTGAGGGCACTGCAAGCGACACCTGGGATGGAACCAGCTCTGCCGAAGAACATGCAGTGGAGGAAGAGCCGGGTGTAACGATTCCCCTTGTGTTTGACGCCGATAGCTCCCAGCACAGCGCATTGATTGATGTTCTATCTCTCAAGAAGAATTTGGTTATAGAAGGCCCTCCAGGGACCGGCAAGTCCCAAACCATCACAAACCTCATTGCGGCATGTTTGGCAGAGGGCAAAACGGTTTTATTTGTTGCCGAGAAGCTAGCTGCCCTCGAAGTAGTTAAGAATAGGCTGCAAATGGCTGGTCTAGATTCTTTTGTTCTTGAGCTCCATAGCAACAAAACGAACAAAAGGCGTGTGCTCGACGAAATCGCTAAACGAATCGATTTCACTGCGGCCCCTCCAGCAGAGCTCCCGCGATTACAGCAACAGCTTGAGACCCACCGCGGTGATTTGAAGGCATATTCGGAACTTATAAATTCGGTTATTCATAATTCGTTTGGGAAGACCCTACACCAGATTATGTGGCGAGCAGAGGCCTACCGAGTTTCCTGCAGTGGGCTAGACGCATTACTGAGTCAGATTGTCATACCGGACGCAGCACTAATTTCAGAGTATGAGCTATCTCGCCGCATGGACTGCCTCGGATATTTAAGCTCACAGCATAAATCTATCGGTGGATTTGATGAAGCGAGCACTTTCTGGGGATTCTTTCCTGAGCATCTGGTACCGGGCGACGAAGTTCGACTTGCCAATCTATTCCAAGCAGCACTTGATTGGGCAACTCGCCTTCACGAAGATGCACTCAGCCTCTATGCAACCGTCGGTGGAGTTCTTACTGGCATAACTAGCGACTCTACAGCTACCCAAGTCGCCATTCTAGATAAGTTCCTTTCATCAGTCCCGTCAGATCTACCGCTACACTTGGTTCCAGGTTTTTTCGAAGAAGATAAAACAGGACAATCTGCCCATACAGCACTTGCGAGTTTCGATAATGAGCTCAAGTCGTATCACACAGCCGCAGGCCTGGTACAACGCGCCATCAAATCCGAATCGTCAGCAACTGAGTCCCGTCTAAACGCACTAATGACTTTATCTCGTAATGCATCCAAGTTGGGTGTCGAACTCGGCAACATCTCTGCACTTCGCGAACTAGAACGGTCCCTTACGGATCAAATCAACCTTCTAACTGCTGCACTTAGCGCCATCACTAATTTTGCCGAGCACCGCGGAATTCCGTTTAGTGGCACGCGCCAGGATCTCATCACACTTAAGCAATTGATCACACTTGTCATCGAATCTCCCGAGGAGCACTTGCATTTACAGACTCCTGGCTTGGGGCGTGAGCGATCGGCACAGGCCATTGAATCCCTGATGGCAAAGCAAAACGAGTGGGTCAATCTGCGCAGCAAACTCAATGATCATATCTACACGGATGCCCTTCCTGTAATTGAATCAATCAACGTTGCCATACGCACGCTCAGAGAAGGCAGTGCGTGGTACAGGGTATTCCAGAGTCGATATCGTTCAGCAGTGTCACTACATAAATCTATTCAAAAAAATAAGCGGAGGACTGCGGCAAACACTCGATTGCAACAACTTGAACAAGTCCGGCTCCTACAAGAGCAAATAGAACGGTGGAAATGTGACCCGGCGTGGCAGCTTTTTTTGGGCTTTCCAGCCCCCTCCGATCCACCGGCTCTTGATGGTTTCTTGATATTGGCTCAATGGAATCACTCTGTGATTGCCGCGATGGAAAATTCTCGGGTGGCGCTGTTTGATCCTGCAAGTTTGAATGCAGAACAAGCAAGAGCTCTACGGCGAGAGCTTATCCCTATAAAACACAGTCTCACTGCAATTGCCTCGGCTTTGGACACAATTGATGGCATCCTCACACGGCTGCAGGAAACTCCTGATTCGCATTCAATTTCATTTATTCTAAACAAGACCCAAGGATTAGCCGCCGAACTGGATGTTCAGTTGGAATGGCTTGAATCGGAAGCGACTAACTACGCCCCGCTTGTCGAGATAATTAGGGGCTGCGAAGCAGCTCTTGATCGCGCACGACTTCGAACTTCTATTGAGAAAAACACGAGAGTCGAAAGGCTAATAGGCAACCTCTATGCGGGAGTCGACAGCAGTCCATCAAGCGCAATTCAGGCGCTTCTTATTGGCCAGAGCATTACACATCTCAATCTTTCAGATCCGATCAAGCAAGCTATGACGAGTAATCACCCTGTCAACACTGGCCTAACGATCAAACTCCTCCTGGAGAAAATATCTACTGGCCTAGAGTCTGACAGAATTTTTGCATCGGAAATGCGACGGCATGGAGAATTTGATCAGCCTGCTTGTATCGGCATTTCTCTTGAGAAAGACTTGGCGGAATATACGGATAGACTCATTAATTTCCTTACCCATGCTGTTGCAGGTTTTGAACTTTTGATTCCATGGTCACTTTATGTAGAGCGCAGAAAAGAGGTGAGGGAGCTTGGACTTTCTGAATTCATAGCTCTACTGGAAAAGAAACAACTACTCCCCGATCAACTGGTAGCCGCATACGCTTATTGCACCTACGCCTCAATTATCCGTGTTGCATTTAGAAATACCCCACAGCTTGGAAGTTTTACCGGCCTGAAGCACAACCAGATCCGAGACGAGTTCAAGCGCCTTGATAGAGAGATTATTAGTCTTCGTGGGCGAGCAATCAGTAGCGCTTGCGTTCGGAAGGCACGGCCACCGTACGGCGGCAATGGAACTCGAGTGAATGATAAGACCGAAATGGTACTGTTGAACTATTTACTGCCACAGCAGCGTCCACGCATGCCTGTAAGAAAGATGCTCATGCGGGCAGGTAAATCATTTCAGAGCCTAAAACCATGCTTCATGATGGGCCCCCAAGCTGTCGCTCAATATTTGACTCCCGGCGCCGTTACGTTTGACCTGGTAATTATGGATGAGGCTTCGCAGTTGAGACCGGAAGAAGCTATTGGGGCTATCGCACGAGGCGGCCAGCTAGTTGTAGTAGGCGATCCAAAACAGCTTCCGCCTACATCGTTTTTCTCGCACATGTCGCAGGTAGGCGATGATGATCAATTTACGACAACAGATGCAGAAAGCATCCTGGATGTCTGCGCCTCGCATTTCAGGCCCACACGTTCGCTGCGTTGGCACTATCGTTCTCAACATCATTCGTTGATTGCGTTTTCTAATCATAACTTCTACCGTGACAACCTAATCATTTTCCCGTCTCCCTATGGACAAGGCGGGAGGTTAGGTGTTCGAGCTGTGTATCTGTCTGACGCAGTATACGAAAATCAGATGAACCCTCGTGAAGCTAAACGAGTAGTTGACGCTGTCGTGGAACATATCTCGACTCGTTCTGAAGAGTCCCTTGGCGTTGTCACACTCAACATCAAACAGCGGGATTTAATCTCCGAATTGCTTGAAGAACGCCTGAAGTATGTCGCCAATGCGGACTCCTACCGAGAGCGCTGGACTTCCGAGGGACAGCCTCTCTTCATTAAGAACCTGGAGAATGTCCAAGGAGATGAGCGCGATGCCATTCTGGTTTCAACTACTTTTGGCAAGGCTCACGGATCAAGCGTAGTTCGTCAAAACTTTGGACCAATCAGTCGCCAAGGAGGATGGCGCCGATTGAATGTATTGTTTACTCGCGCAAAGAAGTCAATAGCACTATACACATCGATGCGTCCCGAAGACATTGTCATGGATGGTACGACGCCAGAAGGAACAAAAGCTCTCCGCAACTATTTAGAGTTTGCACGCACCGGGTCTCTGACAACAGCAGAAGAGACGGGCCATGAACCGGATAGCGACTTTGAAATATCCGTGATGGACATGCTTAAGCAAAAGGGATATGAAGTTACCGCTCAACTAGGTGTCGCTGGATTTCGAATCGATCTAGCTGTTAAGCACCCGGATAATCCCGGTGCTTATTTGGCTGCAATTGAATGTGATGGTGCCACCTATCATTCAGCTCGCTCCGTGAGAGACAGGGATCGCATTCGGCAGGAGATTCTCGAAGCTTTGGGTTGGCGCGGCCGAATCTGGCGCATTTGGTCAACCGATTGGTTTAGATCACCCCATATAGAATCTGCAAAGCTACTTAGCTTCTTACAGTACCTCAGCGCCACCTGGAAGCCGGAGCATGCTTCCGGCGAAGCATGGACTATTGAGGGCCATGAAACTGACGCGCAAGCTAAGCAAGAGGATGATGCAGCTAACGATGTGTTAATCGATGTGCGCGACTATTTACAGGTCGAAATTGGCAGTACCGTAAAATACGCTGATCTTCGCAAGCTAGATAATGTTCTCACGGTTCAAATCACCTCAGAGCGAGAGGATTCCTCGCAGGGAATTTTGCACAAGAGTAGACCTCTCGCCCAAGCCCTGCTCGGTTCCACAATTGGTGATGAGGTCACTCTTCACCTAGTTGGGGTGGAACCGCGCACGTTTCGGATTCTTGGCATCGAACGGAATTGTGATAATTAGAGCACGTCTTGCTTTCGTAGTTCGATCTCTTTATGCCTTTGCCACCATTATCCGCTGCTCAATCCAATTGACCGGAATCTTTTCCACACACCGCTCAAGAGATAGATGGCTGGCCTGCTTTCCTTCGAGAATCGCTTCCGTCAGATCTGGGGCTAAAAAAGCCAACGGTATAAGTCGGCTTATATAGCGCTCATCCCAACCTGTTTCGGCCGCAATGGCACGCTGATGGGGGATGTCTCCGGAGATAATTTTTTCGACCCAATGGTAGTGTCCAGAGTTTTTCGCACTTTCTGAATTGGTTGAGACTCAGGAAGGTTGTTGGTTGAGGTTGATTTGCATCTGGCCCCCATGGGGGCCAGATGCAAAAAGTCAGGCGATGGCTACCACGTCAGCCAGGCGGT
>JARLFX010000022.1 GCA_031296355.1 Acidobacteriaceae bacterium | reverse complement strand
CCAACTCCGACAGGCTTCCCTTGCCTTGGTCGAAGGCCTCAAGCAGCTTGCGCCGCAAATCATCCGAATAAGGTCGCGCCATAGCATGTGCGCGGAACATCGCCAGCCTTACTATATACCTTCAGGAGAAATGCTCTAAATGTCGTAGTAGTGGTCGTCGAAATCATTCGCATCGGATCGAGTTGGCCCTTCGGACTCGGCCTTGCGCAGCTCCGCCAGCGTCTTCCGGTAGTACCAGGCCGCCGCCAGTCCTCCCAGAACGCCCGAAGCCACTGCCACAAATCCCACCTTCAGCCAATGATGCCTCTCCGCATCCGGCGTCTGGTCTGGAGTAGAAGACACTGAATTTAAATTAGTTGTCATGCACTTTCTCAACCATTCCGGTTCCGCCGCGTCGCAGCGGATCTCCATCAATGAACCACAATTCATAGATGCGCGTGAACGGAAAAAGATAGTCGTGTCGCAATGCGGTAAAATCTGTATTTTTGTATTTGCATTCTCCGCTTTCTATAGTAAGGTGTAGATATCCCAGTTGGGAGCGGCTTCCTGAGCCACCTAGCTGGAAGCAATTTGCGTCACTGGCCTCCCGGCACGAACATTTCAACGTTCGTGCCGTTTTTTTATGCTCTGCGCCTATCTCTCTTGTTTTGCTCGATCTCCCGCCCGGCTTCAGTCTAGAATGGCCTCTCAGGGAGGGGTCTTATGTCCAAAAGCTCGATCCGCCGCTCGCTCTTCGCTCTCACTGCGGCCGTCTTGACCGCTGCCAGCTATGCCCAGTGGTCCAACCCGGCCGACGATGTACCCGCCTATCATCCCTCCGCGCCGCTTAAGGTCGGCGCGCTCCCTCCCATCCTCGCCGGAGCCAGGCTGCGCGGCGAAAACTTCCGCTTTCCCTGGCAGGTTCACGTCTATCAGCAGGCCGCGCGCATCGGCAACGTCCTCTACCAGCTCCCCTGCAACTGCCGCTGCGACCGCGCTCTCGGCCACACCAGCCTGCGCAGTTGCTATGAGGGGCTGCACGGCACCGAGTGCTCCACCTGCGCTAAGGAGGCCTTCTTCGCCTACCGCCAAACCGCCGCCGGCAAAACTCCAGCGCAGATCCGCGCCGCCATCGCGCGCCACGACTACGAGTCCATCGACCTCGAACGCCAGTAGCCTCTGCCCACCGGCGCGAAACGCCAAATCGGGCTAGAATAGAGAATGCAGCAAAGCCCCCACAGGGGCCGCGTGCACCCGCTGGCCCGGAAAACCTCTCCGAGCCGCACAAGTGGGGGCGTCACGGTTTCGACGGGATCGATTGCGGCTTAGGAGTCATGTCGGGGTGTGGGCACCCGTAATCGCCTGCAAAAACAAAGTTGCCAACGATAATCTGGCACTTGCAGCTTAATTAAATAAGCTGCCGTCTTCCACGGCTTTGCCT
>JARLFX010000193.1 GCA_031296355.1 Acidobacteriaceae bacterium | reverse complement strand
CCCAAAACCCCAAAACCCCAAAACCCCAGCGCGCATGTTTGACAGATTTAGGGACAAACACGCACACGAGTGCAGGGGCGATATATAATAACAATATGCTCAAATACAGCGTAGTGTCGAGCTATTAGTAATCTTGCATTAAAGAGACGCACTACCCGGCTGTAGCTTAACCCATAATTATAATTAATGCCAGTGGTCATATACTATTATTCACAGTGTGATGGGAAATTTGATACTGTCATCCGTAAGATTCTTCTTCGAGCGGCTGCTGGAGTTCTGGCAGTCTTACCCCACGATCCGGGGCGAGACGGCCCTCTGCGGCTACTACCGCGAACTCAACCGTGACGTCCCCGTGGCCTTCTGCATCTATGCAGCCGCGAACGTGGTTGCGCAGGTGGTGGGCTATGTAATCTTCGTGCATGCGAGCCTACCGAAGCTCATGGCGGGATTCGTGCTCTTCGACGTGGTGCACTTAGTTATCATTTCGTACAGTCTGCACCTCCGCAACGAGGCTCTCAAGCCGGAAAACTTGAAGAATTTCGCGGTCCAACGGGACATCATGTACAGGGCACGACGCTGCATATGGGTGTTGGTGCTGTTCCAGCTGGTGTCAGGGTACAAACTGATGGAGAACGAGGCGAAGCCAGCCGAAGAAACCTGGCTGTCCCTCTTCCTCCTGGGCCTCTACGTGTCCCTCTGGTCCGGCATCTCCCTTGGCAGCAAGGTTTTACAGCTTACGATTACCAACGTTATCCTCTGTATATTTGCCAAGATGAAGGGACAGTTCCAAAAAGAGTTCCCGGCACACATCCTCATGCCGCTCATATTCTCGACCGCACTCATCGCCGCCTACGATCGGGAAAGGAAGCAGAACTTTATCCTGAAACAACTAATGAAGAGCAGGAGGAAGAACTACAAGCAATTTCTGAGGCTGCTGCTCCAGCCCGTGGTCATCGTGGGCAAGGACGGAGTGTTGTTTGCGAACCCGGCGGCGGCCGACACACTGGGAGGAGAGAACAACGAGAAGTTCCACAAGGCAGCGAGCGGAATCGTGCTTGTGGGGGACGAGCGGCAGTCGCTTGAAGACTGCGTGAAGGCCCGCCTGCGCTACCCCGAGATCAGCCCGGACGCCATTAAGCAGGAGCGGTACCGCGTGCGCGACGAAACGGACCCGCACAAGGAGAAGATAGTGGTCATGACACTGATCGAGTCCAGCTTCTTTTCGCGCGAAAAGACCGTTGCGCTCGTTATGCACGACATAACCGCCGAACTCGTGCAGGAGGAGAAGCGCGTCGAGGACAAATACAAGAACATGATGCTCTTCTCGCTCTCCCACGAACTGCGGACGCCGCTCAATATCCTGCAGAGCACCATCGCACTCGCCCGCCGCGTAGAACGCAATAGTGCGGACCATGAGTGCTACCGCAACGGGAAGGGCGCCTGGCACTATTTGAGGAACAAGATCAACGACATGCTCACCTACGCCCAGCTGCTGATGGGCGAGTTTGTGCTGCACGAGGAGTCGTTTTCGCTGACGAAGTTCATGAAGTATCTCCACAAGATCACCACCTTCCTCCTGCACGAGAAGAAAGACTCAATCAAGCTTATGTTCGTCACCTCACCCTACCTGAACGAACACTTCACCTGCGACAAGGAACGACTCGAGCAGGTCCTGTTTAACCTACTGAGAAACGCGGTGAAACACACAAGTGCGGGGTCGATCTCGCTCAAGGTGTCCTCGGACCGGGGAAAACTGATATTCGAAATCGCCGACACCGGCAGCGGTCTCCCTCAGGATGTAGCCAACTACATATTGAACAAGGGGAGTGCGGACAGGTCGCGCAGGTCGACTGAGAACTTGCACAAGGGCAAGCTTTGCGGCCTCGGCCTCACTGTTAGCCAAATAATATGCAACAAGATGGGTGGCGAAATGACGGTGACCTCCGCTCCCGACCGCGGCACCTGCTTCACCCTCGCCATCCCTTCTCTTAAGACGACGAGCGAGGGGCTGGGAATGCTGAGCGACCGGGTGATTCCCAGCGAGAACTGCGTGGTGAACTCATGCACCAACCCCACGATGGGGCCCAGCGAAGCCCACTGTCGCAGGCCGCCCCTCATCAACCTCACCAGCAAGGACCCCGACCGGGAGAGCTCCATATCGGTTCTGATCGTGGACGATAGTGCGTTCAATCGGCTGGTGGCCCATCAGATGGTGGGGAAGTACAAGTTTCACATTGAGGAGGCTGAGAACGGGAAGGTGGCAATCGATCGGTTCCAGACTATCCATAGCATATCCACGGGCACTGTCCTTATATTGATGGACCTGGACATGCCAGTAATGACTGGGATCGAGGCGACGAAGGCAATAAGGAAGTTGAGCATGCGGCCCAGGCCGTACATATGTGCGCTGACGGCCTTCGCCTCTGAGTCGGAAAGGAACTCGTGCATGAGTGCGGGCATGGACTGGTTCCTCAGCAAGCCGCTGACCAAGGAAGGACTGAGCGCCCTCCTCGAGCGTGTCCGCATTCCCTTTAACTGAATATAGAATAGAGTACATTTTGTCAGAATAACTTTGGCACTTTATCGCACTAGCATCGAGTTGTCGTTTTATAAATTATTTCGTCTTTCTCTACGAAAATCTCACCGTGAAATGGGGTTTTGGGGTTTTGGGGTTTTGGGGTTTTGG
>JARLFX010000192.1 GCA_031296355.1 Acidobacteriaceae bacterium | reverse complement strand
TACTCTTCCCGCAGCACCTGGAGCGGCTTCTGCCCCAGCAACCGGAAGCTCGCGACCCACCCTGCTCCGTTGGTCACAATCATCGCCAACACCACCGTCAGCACCGCCGCCCCCCATTGCACATGGAAATCGATGTTCATCTTCGGCAGCAACACACGCGTAAGCAGCGTAGCAAAGATCACGCCAATGCTCCCTGCCAGCAGCCCAAGCACTGCAAACTCCACGCTGAAAATTGTGGCGATTCGCGCGCGAGTTGCGCCCAGTGTCTTCAGCACCACGATCTCACGCAGCCGCCGGTAGCGCGTACCCGCCACGCTCGATGCCAGCACCACCACGCCCGCGAAGATAGAGAACGCCGCCAGGAACTGCACAATGTGCGTGATCTGCAGCACCATGGTGCGAATGGTCTCCATCGCATCCGCCACGTCGATCACGGTCACACTCGGATACGCTGCATACAGAGCACGCTGCACACCGGCGACCTGCGGTGGATCCACATGCACACCGCCAAACCACATCGCGGGCAATCCTGCCAACGCAGCCTGTGGCAGCAGAAACTCCACGCGGCTCGCTCCATGCTGACCGTCTGACTGAATGATGGTGGAGACCACAGCGTCAATCTGCTGATCCTCCACGCCGAAGACAATGTGCGAGCCGAGCTGCACGCCGAGCCGCTCGGCCTCCTTCGGCCCGATAGCCAGTTGCGTAGCCTTTGTACCAGCGGGCCACCAGCTTCCCTTCAGCACCTTTATCCCGGGCGGCAGCGGATCAGACCAGCTCAGTTGCACGCGCTGCATCATGCGCCGAGGATAATTCTTCAGCTTTACGTCCTTCGCCGCCACGCCGTTGATGCTCACAATATGCGCCGCAATCGCCGGAATCATCTCTGGCGTTCCTCGCACGCCGGGCTGTGTGGCCAGCAGCGAACGCATGCCGTCCACTTGATCTGGGGTGATACCCATCAGAAAAATATTCGGCAGGTTGTTCCCGGATGTCAGCCGCAGATCCGTCACGATAGCGTGCTGAAAGAAGAAGACTGAGGCCACCAGCATCACGCCGGTTCCCAGTGCAGCCAGCACCGCCGCTGTCTGGTTGCCGGGGCGGTAGAGATTCGCAAATCCCTGTCGCACCACCTGCGGCAGCCGCAACCGTGTCCCACGTAGAATCGCGCGGAGCGCCACCAGCAGCAGCGCAGCCATCCCCAGCGCCGTGCCCACTGTCACCGCAAGTCCTACAGCAAACCACCTGCCCACCAACGCAGAGTCGCTCAGAATTGTAGCGATTCCTGCAAGTCCTGCAAACAGGATCAGACCCGCCACAATCTGTAACCGGTGCTGTCTTGCCCAGGCTGTAGTCCGGCGAGGAAGGCTATCTAGCCAATGAACGAATCGTCTGAAGCCGCGGAAATCCAGAGCTGTATAAGCACTTGTGCTCCCCCCATTCTCTACCGCGCGTCGAAAAATGCTCGCAGGTCGCACGCTGCGAATATCCAGCAGTGGCGGCAACGTAAACAGCAGCGTTGTCAGCAGCCCAGTTGCAAAGCCAGTGGCAATTGCTCCGGGCTCCAAATGGAAAGCTGGTGCGACGTGTATCAGCTTTTCCAGAATGAGTGGTAGTGTAATCTGCACGCCGAGTCCCAGCAGTACGCCCAGCAAGGCGCCTACGGCCCCCAGCAGCAGCGTCTGCAGCAGATATATCTTAATGATCTGTGCGGAGCTTGCGCCCAGCGACTTCATGATGGCGATGCTGTCCATCCGCTGCTGTAGGTGCGCACGCATCGACATCCCCACGCCGATGGCGCCCAGCACCATCGCCACCAGGCTCATCAGGCTCAGCAGGTCGGTGGCGCGGTCAAGACCCTGCGTCAGCGCCGGACTGGCTTCGCGATAATCCGAGATCAACGCCTGAGGCAGCGCAGCCTCAAGCTGCTTCTTCGCCGCTGCCACTGCGCTATCGCTGCGAACCGGCAGCTTGAACAGATAGCGCCGCGTGTAGTTTCCATTCGGTGCAAACAGCCCGGTAGACTGCATTCCCTGCTGCGTCATCATCACACGCAGACCAATGCCTATGCTGTTCGAAAGCCTGTCCGGCTCTTCGCGAATCACCGCGGCAATACGAAACTCCTTGCCGTTCAGCCGTAGTGAATCGCCCACGTTTGTCTGCGTACGAATCAGCAACTCCGGGGCAACCACTACGCTTTCATCGGTCAACACCTTGCGCAGTGAGCCTGCCGGTTCCAGCGTGACGCTCCCATAGTATGGATACGCCGCAGGGTCAACCGCCTTGATCGATACCAGCACCGGATTGCCGCTATTCGCGGCGGCCATAGAGATCATCTCCGTGAGCTGCGTCATCTGCACACCCTGTTGCTTCATCGCATCCAACTGCTGTTGTTCGCTGCTGCTGGGCGATGTACTCATGCGCGCTGCGAGATCGGCAGCCATAATGGTGCGCGCCTCCGTCAGCAACGTGCGTCGAAAGCTGGAGCTGAAGCTGCGCACCCCCGTAAGCGCGGCTACGCCAATCGCCACAGACAGAAGCACAAAGGCGAACTTTGCCCGCGCCGCGTGCATCTCGCGCGTAGAAATCTTCCAGGCTGAACTCCAGCGCAATGCTGCCATGGCTCAGGCCGCTCCCGTTGCATCGTCGCTTACGATCAAGCCGTCACGCATGGTCACAATGCGGCTGGCATGATGCGCAATCGCGGCATCGTGCGTCACCAGAATGAGCGTGGTTCCCTGCTCGCGATTCAGTGCCAGCAACAGGTTCAGCACATGCTCGCCGTTGGCCGTGTCCAGGTTGCCTGTGGGTTCATCGGCAAGCACGATTGGTGGCCGTGCAATGAATGCTCGTGCCAGTGCCACGCGCTGTTGTTCTCCGCCGGAGAGTTGAACCGGGTAATGATGCATGCGGTCTGCTAATCCGACTGACCCAAGCAACTGTGTTGCTCGCGCAATTCCCTCGCGTTCGCCGCCATCGCTGTTCAGCTCATAGGGCAGCAACACATTTTCCAGCGCAGTCAGTGTGGGGATGAGTTGATACGACTGGAAGACAAAACCGATCTGCTTCCCGCGAATCTGCGCCAGCTTATCTTCCGCCATATAGCTGATGCTTGTGCCGGAGAGCAGCACGTCGCCGCTGGTCGGCGTATCCAGCCCTGCCAGCAGGCCCAGCAGTGTGCTTTTGCCGCTCCCGGAAGCGCCCATGATCGCCACCACTTCGCCCTTGCCAATACTCAGGTTGATACCGCGCAAAATCTCCACGCTGCGATCGCCGTTACGGATCACCCGCGTCAGCCCGCGCACTTCCACAATTGTCTCGCTCAAATTCTTCCTCGCCCGTACCGTGATCTGTACTATTGCGTCTAAGGTCTTATGACATTATTCACGCCACGTACGCTTGGACGTCTTTCGCTTCTCGCAGGACCCCTTCTGTTCTGCGGATGCCATCGATCCACCACGCCACCGCCTGCCGCTGCTGCTACCTCCACAGTATCGCAGCCCGCCCCCCAATCCGCCGCCACCGCGCCGGATTCCCGCCCCCTGCTGGTCTGCTTCGGAGACAGCCTGACCGCCGGCTACGGTGCCGATCCCGGCGAAACCTACCCGGATTACCTGCAACAGGATCTCGACGCCGCTGGCTATCACTACCGCGTGGTCAATGAAGGCATCAGCGGCAACACCACCACTGATGGCCTCGCCCGCCTGCCGCGCATCCTCGCCATGAAGCCCGCTCTGGTCATCCTCGAACTCGGCGGCAACGACGGTCTCCGCGGCCAGCCGGTTGCTCTCGCACAGAAAAATCTGGATGCCATGCTTGCGCAACTCAAGGCCACAAAGATTCCGGTTGTTTTGGGTGGAATTACCCTGCCGCCCAACTATGGCGCAGACTACGTCAGCAACTTCATCACCATCTATCCCGCACTCGCGAAGAAGTATCACACGCCACTGCTAGGCTTCGTGCTCGATAAGGTCTATGGTGTACCCGGCAGCATGCAGGAAGACGGCATCCACGCCACCGCGCAGGGCAATCAGCAAGTGGCAAAGAATTTCCTCCCCTACGTCACGCCGTTGTTGCACCACAACTAGACGAGCACGATCTCCGGATGCACCAGCGTACCAGCAATCCGCTTGCCGATGGCGAGCAGGTCCGTCATATTGGTGAAGATCTTCACCCGCTCTGACGTGGAGTACTCCGGTACATTCACCGCCATACCATTGCGAATGCGCCCTGCCGTCTCCGCATCCACCGTCACCGCTGGAATCTCTGGTAGCAGCGTACGCAAGTGTGGCATGCGTTGCTGCAGCGTGCCCTTAGTGGAGAGCAACTTCATCTCGTCCAGCGTGATCGCGTCCGCCAGTGTGAACACTCCGGCCTGCGTCCGTCGCAGACTGGCGAGATGCGCCCCGCAACCCGCCAATGCGCCAAGTTCATGCGCCACCGAACGAACATAGCCGCCAGCCGAAACTGACATAGCAAACGTTGCCGTATCACTCTGCAACGCAGTCAATTCAAAGTTCAGAATTTCAATGGTCGCCGTCTTCACCGGAACAGGCTTGCCCGCGCGCGCCAGCTTGTACGCCGGCACCCCGTTGATCTTTTTGGCAGAGTAAGCCGGCGGCATCTGTTCCATTACGCCGTGAAACTTCGTCGCCAGCTCGCACAGCTCGTCCAGCGATTTCGTCAACGGCAATGGCTCACTCGTCGCTGTGCCTTCTCCGTCATAAGAGTCCGTAGCAAACCCGAAACGCATCGTTCCGGTGTAGCTCTTCTGTGCCTGCCCAAAAAACTGCGCCAGCCGCGTGCATCTTCCCATCAGCAGCGGCAGCACTCCGGTCGCCATAGGGTCCAGTGTGCCCAGGTGGCCAATGGACTTCTCCCCCGTCGCCCGACGCAACACGCTCACCACATCGTGCGAGGTCATACCCGCCGGTTTATCCAGTACCAGAAGTCCATTCATCGTTCTTGATTGTATGCGTGCAGCAGCCGCGCCGCTGGCGTGCTAGTCCTTGCTGCGCCGAACCAGTGATAGAAATTCATTGCGCGTTCCCTGGTGCTCGCGGAAGACGCCGGTCATGGCCGATGTAACGGTCGACGAGTGCTGCTTCTCCACACCGCGCATCATCATGCACAGGTGCTGCGCCTCCATCACCACGCCTACGCCCTGGGGTTTAATTGCATCCTCGATCGCGTCCGCGATCTGCCGCGTCAGCCGCTCCTGCACCTGCAACCGGCGGGCAAAAATATCCACCAGCCGCGCCATCTTGCTCAGCCCAACCACCTTGCCGTTGGGAACATAGGCAATATGCGCCTTGCCGAAGAATGGCAGCATATGGTGCTCGCACAAGGAATAGAACTCCACATCGCGCACGATCACCATCTGGTCGTAATCCACGTCAAAGAGCGCATCGCGCAGCACCTGCGCCGGATTCATCTCGTTCCCGCGCGTCAGGAACGCCATCGTCTTCTCTGCCCGTTCAGGCGTACGCAACAACCCATCGCGCGATGGATCTTTGTCGTATCGTTTTAGCAATTCGGCGTAGATCTCTTGCGTGGTGGCATCGCCCAGCCGGGGGAAATCAGCTTTCTCGCTCATCGGGTTCTCTTTCTATTCGTCTGCATACTCAAAAGAATTCTTTCCCGTCTCTTCCACTCGCACCCGCTCCACTTTGGCGGCGTGAAAGCCCTGCTTGAAGATACGGTAGATCTCAATGCATAGATTCTCTGTGGTGGGCACACGATTCGCAAAGTTCGCCAGCGTATTCAGATTCATATGGTCGAAGATTGCGAGCATTTTTTCATTAGCAAACGCATCCAACTCCACCAGGTCGCACACCATGCCCGTCGTCGCATCCACCGGCCCGCTCACCATCACTTCCACCGTGTAGTTGTGCCCATGTCCATGCGGATTATTACATTTTCCATACACCTCGCGGTTGCGCGCGTCGTCGTACGCGTCGCAATGCAGCCGGTGCGACGCCACAAAGTGGTATCGCCGGCCAAGATGTGCAATGGCAGCGGCCACCGTCATCTCTCACCCATGTAGTCTGCAAAGAGGTCCGGCATCTCATACACGCGCACGCGCTGCAGCTTCGCGCCGGGAATCTTCCCCTCCAGCCGCTTCCACGCCGCAATGGCGATATTCTCCGTCGTCGGCAGCGCCGTCTTGAACTCCGGAATTTCCAGGTTCAGATGCCTGTGGTCCCACACGCCCACTACCTCGCGCTCCATGATCTCCTTCAGCGCCTTCAGGTCCACCACAAAGCCAGAGACAGGATCGACCTCGCCCGCCACCGTCACCTCCAGCGTGTAGTTGTGCCCATGCCCATTGCGATTGGCGCATTTACCGAAAGCTCGGAGATTTTCTTCCTCGCTCCAGCTATCAACCCAGTAGTAGTGCGCGGCAGAAAATTCAGCTTTGCGTGTCAGCAGCATCATGGGGATTAAACTCTCGCTTTCGGAGAATCAGTAGGGTACTCGCGTCCCTTCCAGCTTACGCGTCTTCTCAGCGTATGGTGCAGCCAACTGCGCACCAGCAGCGCACAAAACAACGGCACGCCAGCAACCGAAAGCACGCAGTCCAGTGCTGGAAAGTTAGACTTCGCCACCCGCACAAAGTAACGCCGCAGCACATGCAGCCAAAGCAGCACCAGCGCCAGATGCGGCCACCACAGCACCAGCGCCAGATGCGGCAACACCCACAGCAGCAGCGGCAACCCCACAATCAATGCCGCATCCAGCCCGCGCATTAGCGCCAGCAGCAGCGGCAGTGGGAACAGCAGCGCCAGATTCTTGGTCCAGCCCTCCACCATCGCCCCAAAGCTACGATACATCTGCGCTGCCACCTGGTCCGGGGCATAGCGAAAGCGCACCAGCTTCCCTGCCCGTTTGAACCGTTTCGCCAGCGCCACATCTTCCAGCACCTCGCCCGCCACCGCGCTGTGCCCGCCCATCTGGAAGTACGCCTCGCGCTCCACCAGCAGAAACTGTCCGTTCGCCGCGGCAATTGGCGAAGCCGGATCGCTCGCCTTCGCCGGCGGAAACGCTACTGCCAGCTCCGAAAATACCAACGGCATCAGTGCCCTCTGCCAGAACCCCATCACAATCTGCCGAGGCGAATACGAAAGCATCGCCGCCGCATGTCGTTCGCGCTCATGCAGCGCCCGCCGCAGCGATCCCGACTCGTGCACCGTGTCCGCATCCGTAAACAGAATGAACGCGCCCCGCGCCTGCCCCACCGCAAACCACAGTGCAGCATTCTTCCCCATCCAGCCCTTTGCCGGCGGTGGCGCAGTCATCAACTCCACGCCAGCCACACTCTTTGCTATCGCTGCTGTATCGTCCGTAGAGCCATCATCGACGCAGATCAACTCCCACTCCCTGCCCAGCGCAAAGCCTTCATCGGACTGTACCGCCAGCGACTTCAGGCACTCGCCCAGACTCGCTTCTTCGTTGCGTGCAGGGATTATCACACTGAGAAGCAGCTTCGATTGGTCGGTCACGGCAGCAGAATCGGTCACACTTTGTATTATAGGAAGTGGGTGTTCTCTTGCTAACCACTTTGTCTCGTTCTGTCGCCCCCCGCCGCGCCGCCGTACTGTTCGCCGTTCTGGCTGTGCTCCTGCTGCCCTCTGCCGGTTGCGATCGTAGCGCCAGACCACAGCAGCTCGGCAAACCCGCACCAGACTTCACCATCACCGACGGAGCACAGACCGTACGCCTCGGCAGTTACCAGGGTCGCGTCGTCATCCTGAACTTCTGGGCCACCTGGTGCGGCCCCTGCCGCCAGGAACTCCCCACGCTCGTAGCTCTGGCGCAGCAGCGGCCCGAGGTAACAGTCATCGCCGTCAGCGCGGATGACAACCAGACCGCCTACACCAACTTCCTCGCCGCGCATCCCATGCCCGGCATCATCACCGTTCGCGATATCACGCAGCACTCCAACGAGCTCTATGGTAGTTTCGCCTTCCCCGAAACCTACGTGATCGATCGCACCGGCATCCTGCGCCGCAAGTTCGTCGGCCCACAGATATGGACCAGCCCCGAACTGGCCGACTACCTGAACAAGCTCTAAGAAACGCTCAGCACGGATTGCAGATAAAACGGATTAATACGGAAAGCACATTCAACATGAGTGTTTCTTAAGATATCCGCACGTAATCCGTTTCTTCCGTGTCATCCGCGCTGAGCCTTTGCCTTCGCGTCCACATCAGACCTTGCTATCATGTCCCCATGACGACTGTGGATGTCCTGTACCGCTACGGTGTTCCCCCTGCTGAATCCGCCATGATCGCGCTGAATGATCTGCGCGAGGTATACGGCATTCGCCGCATCGACTTCTCTGAAGCTGCCAAGACCGTGCTGGTAGAGTACGATGCCACCCGCCTGACCGAACCCACCATCCGCGGCCTCCTCGGTCGCACCGGCCTCAACATCATCGAAGCCGTCTCCACCCTGCCACCGCAGCCCACACCGGAAGAGCTTGCTGCCGCCGCAGCCGCCAAAGAAGCCGCAGCGCTGGCCGCGAAGAAATAACCCCTGCGAGAACCCCTGTTCTCCAGCAATTTACGTTTCAATAGGCCGGAGCTCTCAAGTAACGCATAAATTGGATTAGGCTGGGTGCATGCGTTTATGGAACCCAATTTTCATTGCTCCAATACTGCTTAGCACTGCGGCCTGTCTTCCAGCGCAATCCTCCGCACAATCTCCATCGCACGGTACCCCCATGGTGCTCTGGTACCGCCTGCCCGCGCCGGTCTGGACCGATGCACTTCCCGTTGGCAATGGCCGCATGGGTGCAATGGTCTTCGGCGGCGCCAATGCCGGCGAGAACAACGGCGATGCCGAAGATGTCACGAAAAATGCAGCGCTGCTGGATGGAAGCAAGACACATGGCCAGGATGAGCATCTGCAATTGAATGAAGCCAGCGTCTGGCAAGGCAGCCGCACTGATCGTCTGAATCCAGCCGCCGGCGAAGCCTTCCCGAAAATCCGTAAACTCCTGCTCGACTCCAAAGGCACAGACGGCGCAAAGATAGCCGCAGCAGAAAAACTCGCCCAGCAAGATATGCTCGGCATCCCGCCAAAGCAGCCCGGCTACTCCACCCTCGGCGATCTCTATCTTCGTTCCGCAGACGCATCGCCCATCACAGACTATCGCCGTGAGCTCGACCTCGATACCGGCATTGCCCGCGTCACGTACACGCAGAATCAGGTTCACTTCACGCGAGAGGTCTTTGCCAGCGCGCTAGATGGCATCATCATTGTGCGCATCTCCGGGAATCGCCCTGGCGCACTCAACTTCACCGTTAGCATGGACCGCCCAGAAGACTTCGTGACCGAGGCGCTTGGCAACGACGCCATCATGCTGCGCGAGGGCCCTCACCATAAAGGCGACATTCACTTTCGTGCCATCGTCCGCGCCCTGCATGCTGCGGACGGGCAGGTGGAAGGAAACACTCTCGCCTTCAAAAACAAGACTACCGTCACACTCTTGATCGCTGCTGCAACCGACTTCAAAGGCGGCAACTTCCCCGGCGGTGATCCGCAGGCGCGCTGTGAGCAGTTCCTTCGCAACGCCGCGCAGAAAGATTACACACAGCTACGCGCCAGCCAGATTACCGACCAGCAGAAATACTTTCGTCGCGCGTGGTTGCAACTTGGTACTGAAGCCGATCCCTTCAAAGACATGCCGACCGACGAACGCCTGAAGCGTGTGCAGCAAGGTGGCGACGACCTCCATCTGCAGATGCTCTACTTTCAATTTGCCCGCTATCTCCTGATGGGCTCCAGCCGCCCTGGCGCAGGCATGGCGGCTAACCTCCAAGGACTGTGGGCCAGCGGCATCAATAATCCCTGGGGCTCAAAGTTCACCATCAATATCAATACTGAGATGAACTACTGGCCGGCAGAAGCCGCCAACCTGGGTGAAATGCACGAGCCACTCTTCGCCCTTGTGGAGATGTTGCGGAATCCCGCCACTGGCACCGGCACCCAGGTGGCGCAGAAGTACTACGGAGCTCGCGGCTTTGTCGCGCACCACAACACGGATATATGGGGCGATGCCGAACCCATTGACGGCTACCGTTACGGCATCTGGCCCATGGGTGGTGCCTGGCTCGCACTGGATTTCTGGGATCACTACGCTTTCACCGGCGATACGAATTTTCTGCACTCACGCGGCTATCCCTCGCTGCGTGACGCATCGCAGTTCTTCCTCGACTACCTCGTCGACGATGGCGATGGACACCTCGTCACCGGCCCTTCGCTCTCGCCGGAGAACCAATACAAACTGCCTGACGGCACCTCGCACTCACTCACCATGGCGCCCACAATGGACATCGAAATCGTACGCGAGCTTTTCTCGCGTACCATCTCCGCCGCCAGCGTACTTGGCGTGGATGCAGACTTCCGTGCGCAACTCGCTGCTGCGATGAACAAGCTTCCGCCGTTCGAAATCGGCAAGTTTGGCCAGTTGCAGGAATGGCAACTCGATTACGCCGAAAATGCTCCCGGCCACCGCCACATCTCCCATCTCTGGGCCCTCTATCCCGGCAGCCAGATATCTCTTGACCAGACGCCAGCGTTGGCAAAGGCCGCTCGCGCCACGCTACAACGGCGGCTCGACAACGGCGGCGGTCAAACCGGATGGAGCCGTGCCTGGGTCGTCAACTACTGGGCCCGCCTGGGCGAGGGCGACAATGCCTACGACTCATTGCAGGTTCTCTTCAAGCAATCCACCTTCCCCAACATGATGGATACTCACCCACCCGGCGTCTTCCAGATTGACGGCAATCTCGGCGCTGCGGCTGGCATGATGGAAGCCCTGCTCCAGTCCCGCTGGACGCCGGAAGGCTGTGAGATTCACCTCCTGCCTGCACTTCCGCATGCGTGGGCCGAAGGTTCGTTCACTGGCCTGCGCGCGCGCGGCGGAGATGAAGTCAGCCTCACGTGGAAAGCGGGCAAAGCGATGATCGCCACACTGCATGTCACCGAAGACAGCACCCAACGCATCTTCGCGCCTCGCGGCCAACACCTGCTTCTAATTACCAACCAGGGTAAGCCCGTCGCTGCAACCGCAGATAACAGCAATACTTCCCTACGCTTTCATGCTGCCAAAGGAGAAACATACAGCGTCGCATTCCAGTAGCTGTAGTTTGCCTAGTGCGCGGGTTGCCCTATCCCCCGCAAATTGTTATCCTAAGCAAGTTGCCTCAAGCAACGGTGTGCACCTGTAGCTCAGCTGGATAGAGCACTCGGCTACGAACCGAGCGGTCGGGAGTTCGAATCTCTCCGGGTGCACCATTACTTCCCCCACACATCCCAACTCATTGCTTTCGAAATGCTGGATTCCTCCCTAATCCTGCCAGTTCCACCTTTACGGCTTGCGGCGTGTCCGGCTGCGCGATCAGGTATTCGATGTAATCTGCCACCAGCGGATCATGCAATTGGAACAAGGATAGCGACCATCCAGCCGCGGTATAGACCACGCCACGCATCAGCGCAGGCGTCACCTCCTTGGGCACCTTTCCCGCCTTGACCATGGCTTGAAAATCGTCGTACTCCGGTCGCCATCTCAGCGCGCTGGCAATCGTCTGCACTGGCTCCAGTTGCCCGGTAGCGCCGAAGACTCCCCACATTAAATCCATGTGTGAAGCCAGCGTCTGCGTAACCGTCAAATCAAACGGATCGTCCAGATGCGGCAGTTCTTTGAACTTCGCCTGCTGATCTGCATCCAGCTTGCCCAGGGCACTGCTAAGGTCATAGCCGGCCGCCTGCAGCGCCAGCAGCCCGATCGCCCGCTCCAGCTGCGGCTCGGCCACAATACGCACCATAAAATCCTTTGCCGCAACCGGATCTGCCTTGAGCGCCGCCGTGAGAAACGCCGCAAATATTTCCACTCCACCACTGCCCGGCTTCTTCTCCTCCTCTGCGACTATAAAACGCAACGCAGGCAGCAGCCGCGCAGAATTCGGCTGACGATAGTATGTCTGCAAAAAATCACTAAATACCGCATCGGTTGACGTAAAGGGAGTCTCTGCGCCGGTTTTAAAACTCTCGATCTGCACCGTTGCACTGTCAAGCTTCTGATGGCCTGCTGGTGTTTCCACTTCTATGGCAATCGCCGCTGTTCCATCCGCAGCATCATTCGGCACGCACCAATGGCCCGGCGAAACACCCATGCTTGCCATCGTCAGCATGGGATTTTTTATGCCCCCAGCGGCAAGAGCTCCGGTAACAAAATCTCCACCTTCCGGCTTGAGCTGCTTCGTCGGCGCAAGTGATGCGAGCGAAATCCCGCTCGTCTTCCCTGCAAACTTTATCTCCCCCTGGACCGTTGCCTTCTGTAGCAATTCGTCGCGTCCGTCACCTATGGCGAGCACTCCCAACCGCACACACTGTCCGGGGTTCAGCAGCTTTACCGGTGTAGGGGCATTGACCAGATTCAACGAATGCGTCCACTGAGTCTGCACCACGTTCTCTTCCACCACGAAAGCACGTAGTTCAAGCTTCAATGGCGGTAGCTTATCTCCTGTTGCCGCATTTTGAGCAAACGCAGCAGTCGCTGCCATAAACAGCACTACAGCCGGGAGTATCTGTCGAGCACCCCGTTCAGCCGCACCAAATCGTAGATTTATCATGGTGTGAGCAGTAAACTAGGAACGTTAGGGGAACGCAAGTAACCCGGTTCCCACAACGGCACTTCCCCGATTGACGACTCCTTTGGTCCTGAATAGAATATGGACAGGATTAGTCCACAATTCAGCTAATCCGTGAGTCTGACCTTTGAGAAGCACATCCAAGTCCTCCGTCGCTGCACTCGTGCCCCTGAACAAGCTTGCCCAGGATGTTTCAGCCGTCCTCATCCACATCGATCTCGGTGCTGAGGAGACAGATCACCTTGGCCTAATGGGCTTCTTCCCCGGCGTGGGCATTACGGCTAGCGGCAAGGCCCCCGGCGGCGATCCACGCATCTACCGCATCGACCAGTCTGAGATTGCACTGCGCAACGAGACCGCCCGCAACATTCTCGTCCGGGTGGATACGGCGGAACCAGCAACGCACCACACAGGCAAGGTAGCCAAGCCATGAGCAGTTGCCATACCGTCTCCAAACCCGAAAAGGTAAGCGCCGAAGACCTCGCGGTCCGGCTGCCGGGGGATGGTTCCGCGCCGCGCCGCCACCAGACCACAAATGTCCGTACAGTAGCCGTCATCGGACCGCCAAATTGCGGTAAATCCACCCTGTTTAATCGCCTGACCGGCCTGCGCCAGAAGATAGCCAATTACCCCGGCGTCACCGTGGAGCAGCACTCCGGCAAGCTCGTCGGTGGCCACGGCATCAAGGGCGTTACCCTGGTCGATCTGCCCGGAATCTACGGTATGACGGCGCAATCGGAAGACGCCCGCGTCTCCATTGACGTGCTGCGCGGCGAAATGCCCGGCACACCCCAGCCAGACGCCGTTCTGCTCGTTCTGGATGCCACCAACCTCGGCCGCCACCTCGTTCTGGCCGCCCAGGTCCTCTCGCTTGGCCTGCCCACGCTCGTTCTGCTCAACATGAAGGATCAGCTGCAGCAGCGCGGCGGTTCGGTCGACACCTTCAAGCTGGCGCAGGAGCTCGGTGCCCCCGTTGCCCTGATCTCCGCCACCCAGACCGATGGTCTCGACGCCATCTACCGCTTTCTCGAAGAGACCGGCGGCAAGCGCGAAATGGTGCAGCTCCCCGTTCTCCAGAACCCCGGCCTCTGCCGCGACTGGGCCGTCGCCGTGGGCCGCCGCTCCGATTATCGTGCCCCCGCCTCCCCCATCTGGACCCGCCGCCTCGACAAGATTGTGCTGCACCCGGTTTGGGGAGCAGTCGTCTTCTTTGCCATCGTCATGACCGTCTTCCAGCTCGTCTTCACCGTGGGACAGGCCCTGGGCGACAGTTTTACCGAACTCCTGCAGCGCACCGGAGAGCACCTGGCCGTCTACGTCCATATCCCTTGGCTGCAATCGCTGCTGCTCGATGGCGTGTGGAAAGGCGTAGGCTCCGTGCTTGCCTTCCTGCCGCAAATCCTGGTCCTCTTTTTCTTCATCGGATTGTTGGAAGATTCGGGCTATCTTGCACGTGCAGCGCTCATTGCAGACCGCACCATGGCGCGCTTTGGGCTCAATGGCAAAGCCTTCATTCCCCTGCTCTCCGCCTATGCCTGCGCCGTACCAGCCATTATGGCCACGCGCACCATTGAGAACAAGCGCGACCGTCTGGCCACCATTCTGATTGCCCCGTTTATGACCTGTTCGGCCCGGCTACCCATCTACACCCTGATGATCGCGGCCTTCATTCCGAACAAAGCGATCATCCCGCATCTGCTCGGCCTGCGCGCCGCAGCCATGATCGGCCTGTACTTCCTCGGTTTCGCCGCGGCATTCTTCACCGCGCAGCTGCTCAAATCTTCCGTCCTGAAGAAGGCGAAAGCGCCCTTTGTTCTGGAGCTGCCTCAGTATCGCTGGCCCACCGTGCAATCCATCGCCATGCGCCTCTATGACCGCGCCAAGGTCTTCCTCACCCGCGCTGGCACCATCATTCTCTCCGTCACGGTTTTCCTCTGGGGACTGGCTGCGCTGCCCGTACACAATGGCACCATCTCCACCATCAGCAATAGCTGGCTCGCGGATGCAGGCCGTTTCTTCGAGCCGCTGATCCACCCGCTCGGCTTCAACTGGAAGATCGGCATCGGCCTGCTCTCCTCGCTGGTGGCCCGCGAAGTCATCGTAGGCACACTGGGCACCATCTACGCCTCTGACCCCGCTACACACGCTATGAGCCTGCAGACCGCCGTCCGCGGCGATCTCACACCCGGAGCAGCGGTGGCGCTGGTCGTCTTCTTCGCCTTCGCCATGCAGTGCACCTCCACGCTGGCAATTGTGAAGCGCGAAACCAACGGCTGGAAGTGGCCCATTATCCAATTCCTCTACATGTCCGGCATGGCCTATACCGCAGCCCTTGTGGTGAACCAGACCTATCGCCTCTTCTGGCTGCACTAGGAAGCGCCAGCACGGCTTAACGAACAAACGGATAAAGCGTCCACGCTTTATCCGTTTGTGTTTTCCGTGTGGATATTGGTTAGTAGATAGTAAAGCTCACGTTTACCGTAACTTTTACAGGAACGGGTTTGCCGGCATTCATCGCTGGCTTGAACCTGTAAGTCATCACCGTTGTGCGCGCGCTCTGCCCCAATCCCATACCGGGATCACGTAGAACTCGGGCGTTTTTAACAAGACCATCTGCACCGACAATAACTTCGACGTCCACCTCGCCCTGGTACTTGGCGCGGCGAGCTTCGTCAGTAAACTCTGCTTCTGGGCTATAGATCAGAACCGGTGCTGAGACGCCGCCGCCAACCTGGTAGACGCCGCCGCCAAATCCGCCGCCGCTTCCATTGCCCAGTCCGCCGCCACTTCCATTGCCAATGCCGCCACCACCACCGTTGCCAAGTGAACCAGGGCCTGACACCTTGGGGCCGTTCGGATCGCCAAAGTTTGGCAAATTGGGGTTACTCGGCAATTTCAGGTTGTCCGGCATCACGAGCGACATAGGAGCTGGAATCTTTGGATTCTCAATCGTGAGGTGCTGCACCGGCACCATCGGGTTCTTCACCGGAGGGGGCAGCTTACCTTGTGTTGCTGGCGTGGCATCATTGTTTCCGCCGCCACCACCCATCGTCTTGGCCCCCGGGGGCGCGATCGGCGTGTTGAGATCAACCATCGTCGCCACCTTGGGCGGGGGCGCAGCCAACTTCAGGATCTTCTTTGCCAGCAAAAAACCGATCAGCAGGATCAGCAGCGCATGCACCGCAAACGCCGTTGCCACAGAAGCCGGGCTGCGCTTCACCTTCATGCGGTCGGGAACCGCGATAGGCTTTGATGTCAGAACAAGCGGCGGCAGCTTTGGGGGAAAGAAAGCGTCGTGCAGATTCGTCCACAAAGAGGCAAGGATGCCCTCTTCTTCCAGCCCTCCACCAATACCCAGGTGGTCAAACGACTCATGATGCTTCGGCGGTGCCGCATGCAGGATGATGCGTTCATTTTCTTGGGGGCCCAACTCCGGCGGCGTCAAAACTTCATTTCCCATAGCTCCAGGTACGTACCAAGCCGCAGGACGTGGCCATGTTGCTTACGTCACTGCAGGACTTCCTTAAATATTTGGATGCGGCGTTTCACGATCACG
>JARLFX010000191.1 GCA_031296355.1 Acidobacteriaceae bacterium | reverse complement strand
TGCTCACCGCCGGTTGCGTCCGGTGCAACCGAACGGCCGCACGCGAAAAACTGCGCTCCTCCGCTACCGCTAAAAAGGTTTCAAGCTGGTTCAACTCCATTGAAGGCCTCAATCCTTAATTCATCATAAGAAATTCTAATCGCTTCTACAAAAATAATAACTTTGCCTTATGTAAACCCAATGCGAGACACTAAATGAGTTAGAAGATCGTTTTCCCCTGGCAGGCGAATGCATGAGCTCAAATCACGTAGTATTTTTCGACACCACTTTGCGCGACGGCGAGCAGTCTCCGGGCTGTAGTATGACCACCCAGGAAAAGCTCACTATGGCCCATGCCCTTGAAGACCTGGGCGTGGACGTCATTGAGGCCGGCTTTGCCATGGCCTCGGAGGGCGACTTCGCAGCCATCGCCACCATCACACAGGCCATTCGCAAGCCGCGCATCGCGTCGCTTGCCCGTGCCAAGACCGAAGACATTGAGATGGCAGCCCGCGCCCTGCAATTCGCTGACCGCGCCCGCATCCACGTCTTTCTGGCTGCGAGCGATCTTCATCTCGAATACAAGCTGAAAATCAGCCGCCCCGAAGCGCTTGAACTCACCGGGGAGTCGGTACGCCTTGCACGATCGCTTGTTGACGACGTTGAGTTTTCGCCCGAGGACGCCACCCGTGCCGACCGCGATTTTCTGGTTGAGATGGTGCGCATCGCCGTTGAAGCCGGCGCCACGACCATTAATATGCCCGACACGGTGGGCTATAGCTCCCCCGAGGAATATGGCCAGATGTTTCGCGAAGTGCGCGAGCGTATTCCCGCAATCGACGCTCAGGGAGTCATTCTCTCCTCGCACTGCCACGATGATCTTGGCTTGGCTGTGGCCAACTCGCTGGCAGCCATCACTGCCGGCGCGCGCCAGGTGGAATGCGCCATTAACGGCATCGGTGAGCGGGCCGGCAACGCTGCGCTGGAAGAGATTGCCGCGGCGCTTTATGTGCGCGGCGACCACTACGGCATGGAGACCTCGATCAAGCTGGAGCAGCTCTATCCCACCAGCCAGGTGCTGGGCCAGATCATCACGTTCAAACCTTCGCCCAACAAGGCGATCGTGGGTGACAACGCCTTTGCGCACGAGTCCGGCATTCACCAGCACGGCATGTTGGCCAATCCGCTCTGCTACGAAATCATGACGCCCGCTCTGGTGGGCGTGGCCAAGACCCATCTGGTACTGGGCAAGCACTCTGGCCGCGCTGCACTGCGCCATCGGCTCGAGCAGATGGGCTTCTCGCTTACCCGCGAAGAGTTGCAGCACGTCTATTACCGCTTTGTGGCCTTGGCAGACCGCAAGAAGAATATTTACGATCAGGATTTGGTAGGCCTGATGCCCGACCAGATTCGCGAAAAACGCCATGAGACGGTTGCGGAACTCGACTGAGCAATGCGTCGTAAAGCAACAACAGATCTCTGAACACTGAATTCCAATCTCAGGAGAAGCATGAAGCTGAAGATTCTCATTACTGCCGGTGACGGCATCGGACCGGAAGTCACCAATGAAGCAGTTGCGGTGCTGAAGGAAGTTGCCGCCATTGGTGGCCACACATTTACGTTTGACTCCAAGCGCATTGGTGGCGTGGCTATTGTGCAGGACGGAACACCTTTGCCTGCCGACACGCTTGCTGCAGCGCTGGACTCCGATGCGGTTTTGCTGGGTGCGGTAGGGGGCAATGAATTTAATTCCCTGCCTACCGACAAGCGTCCCGAGGCAGGATTGCTCCAGATTCGCGCGGCTCTGGGCGGATTCGCCAACCTGCGCCCCGCTTTCGCTTTCAAGGAGCTTGCGGTCAATAGCCCTTTGCGTCCGGAAATTATTGATGGTGCCGACATTCTTTTTGTTCGTGAACTGCTGGGCGGCCTCTACTTTGGCCAGCCTCGCGAGTGGAACAAGGCCAAGGGCGAGGCATGGAACACCATGCGTTACACCAAGGACGAAGTCACGCGCGTGGCTCGCGTCGCATTCAAGCTGGCACAGAAGCGCCGCAAAAAACTGACCAGCGTCGACAAGGCGAACGTGCTTGAAGTTTCGCAACTGTGGCGCGCAGCGGTAGCAGAAGTTGCAGCCGAGTTCCCCGACGTTACGCTGGAACACCAGTATGTCGACGCGATGTCCATGCACATCATGAATCGCCCGCGCGACTTCGATGTGGTCCTGACGGAGAATCTGTTCGGCGATATTCTCACCGATGAGTCTGGCGTTATCACCGGCTCGCTTGGCATGCTGCCTTCGGCCACCATCGGCGGAAAGGTCAATTTGTATGAACCGGTCCACGGCTCCGCCCCTGACATTGCAGGCAAGGGGCTGGCGAATCCGCTCGGCGCCATCCTTACCGGCGCGCTCGTTCTGCGTCACTCCGCCGGGCTTGAGACAGAGGCCGCGGCCATTGAAACGGCGGTGCGCAAGGTGCTGGAGCAAGGATTCCGCACACCCGATCTTGCACGCGGCAATGCGCAAGGCTTCCCGGTGCTCTCGACAACCGAAATGGGAGCAAAAGTACGCGAGACAGTAAAAAAACAGCTTCTACCTGTCAACTCTTAGCTCCGTGTTCTGAAACGAGCGGCGGAACCAACTCCTAACAAGAGCGACGGCGGACTTGTAGAGCGAAAGAACTTTTTGACTGATAACACCAAGGCTGAAATCTGATAGCTGGCACTTAAGGAGTTTCATGAGTACCGAACCAAAAACATTGTTTGAGAAGGTCTGGGATCAGCATGTGGTCGTCGAGCCCAAAGGCGAACCGACACTGCTCTATATCGACCTGCAATTGCTCCACGAGGTCACTTCGCCGCAGGCATTTGAAGGCCTGCGCCTGGCTGGCCGCAAGGTGCGCCGCCCGGATCGTTCGATTGCAACTGTCGACCACAATATTCCCACTACACTCGAAGGCCGGCTGAACATAGTCGACCAGATCGCGGCCACGCAGATCGCCACCTTGCGCAAGAACTGCGCCGAGTTTGGCGTCGAGCTCTACGACGTGGACTCGCGCGACCAAGGGATCGTACACGTCATTGGACCGGAACTCGGCATTACCAAGCCGGGCATGACGATCGTCTGCGGCGACTCGCATACCTCGACGCACGGAGCTTTTGGCGCGCTCGCTTTTGGCATTGGCACCAGCGAAGTCGAGCATGTTCTCGCTACGCAAACTCTTCCTCAGTCCAAGCCTAAGACTTTCCACATTGCGGTCGAAGGCAAGCTGCCGCAGGGTGTCACCGCCAAGGACATTATTCTCGCCATCATCGGCAAGATCGGCACGGATGGCGCGACAGGCTGCGTGATTGAGTACGCGGGCTCGGCCATTCGCGCGCTTTCGATGGAAGGCCGCATGACGGTTTGCAATATGAGCATCGAAGCCGGTGCGCGCGCCGGACTGATCGCCCCCGACGCGACGACGTTTGCGTACTTGAAGGGTCGCCGCTTCGCGCCACAAGGCGCAGCCTGGGACAAAGCAGTGGCTGAGTGGAGCAAGCTGCCTACCGATCCGGGCGCAAAGTTCGACCGTGAACTCATCATCGACGCCACTACACTTGTTCCATATGTCAGTTGGGGAACCAGCCCTGGAATGGTCGCACCTGTCACCGCTGCCGTTCCCGATCCGGCCGCGGCAACCAATGAACTTGACCGGAAATCTTTCGAGCGCGCCCTCGAGTACATGAACCTCAAAGCGGGAACCAAATTCGAAGACGTCTCGATTGACCGGGTGTTTATCGGTTCATGCACCAACGGGCGCATTGAAGATCTGCGCGCCGCTGCTCGCATCGCATCGGGATACAAGGTTTCCAGCCACGTTGGTGCGATGGTGGTTCCCGGCTCGCAGGCCGTCAAAGCACAGGCCGAGCAAGAAGGCCTCGACCGTATCTTCAAGGAGGCCGGTTTCGATTGGCGCGAGCCGGGCTGCTCAATGTGCCTGGGTATGAATCCCGATATTCTTTCGCCGGGCGAACGCTGCGCTTCCACCAGCAATCGCAATTTTGAAGGGCGCCAGGGACGCGGAGGGCGCACGCACCTGGTTTCGCCGGAGATGGCCGCGGCAGCCGCCATTGCCGGACACTTCGTCGACATTCGCAACTGGACCATTCGTGAAGAGGTAAAAGCCTGATGGAAGCCTTTCGCACACTGACCTCGCTGGCCGTGCCGCTGGACCGCACCAATGTGGACACCGACCAGATTATTCCCAAGCAGTTTTTGAAGCGTATCGAGCGCACGGGCTATGGTGATTTTCTTTTCTACGACTGGCGGCGTACTGCCTCCGGCGATCCAGACCCGTCTTTCGAGTTAAACGATCCGCGCTACGAAGGTGCGCAAATCCTCATCGCCGGCAAGAACTTCGCCTGCGGCTCCAGTCGCGAGCACGCCGCTTGGGCGCTCTCCGACTACGGATTCCGCGTGGTGATTGCGCCTACGTTTGCCGACATCTTTTTCTCGAACGCCGGCAAGAACGGCATTGTACTTGCGCGTCTCAGCGAAGAGCAGGTCGACCAACTGCTCAATAACGCAAAAACGATTCCTGACTATCAACTCACGGTTTCGCTTGAAGTGCAGACCGTAACCGATGGCCGCGGCTTCAGTGCAGGCTTTGACGTCGACCCCTTCCGCAAGTTCTGCTTGCTCGAAGGCCTCGATGATATCGGGCTTACTTTGCGTCACGTCGCTGAACTCGATAAGTTTGAAGCAAAGCACGACGAAGCAGGTTGGTTGAAAGCGAAGTAAAGAATCTCGCCTTTCAGTTTTAACTATCGGCTTTCAGCTTGTATTGCCGCAGCCTGCGGATGCGGCAATACAAGTCTGAAGAGCTAGAAAATCATCAGAACACAAAAAATGAAACCGCGGCACGAACCGGCTGACAGCTAACGAACAAAGAGCGCAAATGACAATAGAAGGCAAGCGACAGAGCATTCCGTTGACCGAAGGCCCCAGTAGGGCTGCCTCGCGTTCTTATTTGCGTGGGGCTGGTTTTGCAAAAGAGGACCTGCACAAACCCATCATCGGCATCGCCAACACGTGGACCGAAATCGGCACCTGCAACATGCACCTGCGCGAAGTGGCTGAGGCACTGAAAGAGGGCATTCGCGAAGCGGGTGGCACGCCGATGGTGTTCAATACAATCACCATCTCCGACGGCATCACCATGGGCACCGAGGGCATGAAGGCTTCGCTGGTTTCGCGCGAAGTGATCGCTGACTCGATTGAACTGGTAGCGCGGGGCAACCTGTTCGACGGTCTGGTCGGCATTGGTGGCTGCGACAAAAACATGCCCGGTATCATCATGGCGCTTTGCCGGCTCGACATTCCTGGCATGATGCTCTATGGCGGATCGATTGCGCCCGGCAAATTGAATGGTGTTGATATTTCCATCCAGAGCGTTTTTGAAGGCATCGGGGCATACGCCGCGGGCGCAATCGACGACGCGGGTCTCGAAGCTCTTGAAGCTAACGCCTGTCCCGGCGCGGGCGCATGTGGCGGTCAGTTCACGGCCAACACCATGGCCATGAGCGGCGAAATTATGGGCATTTCGCCGATGCAACTTTCCGGCGTTCCCGCCACGGATAAGGACAAGTACGCCGCCACCCGCGAAGCCGGCCGTATTCTCATGGATGCGGTTCGCGCCAATCGCCGCCCCTCGCAGATCATCACCCGCAAGTCGCTGGAAAACACCATCGCCAGCGTCGCGGCCAGCGGAGGCTCCACCAACGCCGTTCTGCATCTGATCGCCATCGCA
>JARLFX010000190.1 GCA_031296355.1 Acidobacteriaceae bacterium | reverse complement strand
CGTGACGCTATAGCTGCCGGAAGTCGAACTGCTCGTCGCGGTCGTCGAGTAGCTGGCCGTAATGCCGTCACCGCTCACCACTCCGGTGACTGTGCCCGTGAAGGTTGGGAGTGCAACGCCATAGATGCTGGTCGCGGCATTTACCGTCACCGCTAGAGGCGCTTTGCTAATGGTCAACGTAGTCGGCGTATTGGTGACGGTGTAATTACTCAGCTTGGAGTTGGGGTCATTCAGAGTCGCCGTAATGCTGTAGCTGCCGCCCGGTGTTGAGGTTGTGGTTGCCGTTGTGGAGTAGCTGGCCGTGATGCCGTCGCCAGTCACCACACCTGTCAGCGTACCGGTGAAGGTTGGGAACGTTGCACCATAGACGCTGGTCGCGGCATTCACCGTGACCGTGAGCGGGGCCTTGTTTACAACCAGCGTGGTGGTGCCGCTGGCTGATTTATACAGCGTGGAGTTGCTGCTGTTCGGTGTCCACGTTGCAGTGAGCGTGTAGGTTCCCGGCGTCAGCACTGTTGCTGCAGTTACTGCCACCGGCGATCCTGATCCCAGTGTCGCTGTGTAGGCCGTGGTGCCGCCTGAAGTCAGCGAGGTCGTGGTGTAGGCCGTGGTTGCGTTCAGGTTGCTCGTCAACGCAGTACCGTAGGTGATGGCCGTCTGCGCAGGATAGGTCACCGTCGGCGTGAGTTGGCCGACCTGGATCTGCACACTGATGCCCGTCGCCGCCGAGTAGTTCGTGTCGCCCACGTATGAAATGGACACCGTATACAGCCCTGGACTCAGCGTGCTCGGCGTTGGCACCGTTGCAGCGCCCGCCGTGATCGCCGTCGTTCCCGTGCAGTTCGTCGCGCACGGCAATTGGATGATGTAGGCCACCGTACCACTCGGCGTGGACACGCCGGTGCCGCTATACTGGCCCGTCACCGTAACCGGAATGCTGCCCGTGGTGCCGACGGTGATCATCACCGGCTGCGTTGTCGGTCCGGTCAGCGTACTGCTCGCCTTGCTCACCGTGATTGGCGCGGCCGTGGTCTTCGTCACCGCGTTGAAATTATTGTCTGCCGCCGTGGATGCGCCGTACGTCTGCGCGCCCACCAGCGCCGTTGTGCTGAACGTGGCCACACCCGTTACCGGCGTCGCCGTCGGAGTGAGTGTCGTCGTATTGTCATAGAAGGTCACCGCGCCCGTCGGCGAGCTGCCCCCCAGCGTTGGCGTGGATGAGGTCGCCGTGATTGTCACCGGCTGCCCATACACCAGCGTCGTCGTCGCTGCCGTTACCGCCAGTGTGGGAGATGCTGCCGTGTTGGTCTCAGGGAATGTGACTGTGCCCAGACCTGAATTCCCGCTCACCGTAGCCGAGATGTTGTACGTTCCCGCTATTCCATTGGCCGTCGGCGAGACAGTAGCTATGCCAGAGCTGTTGGTCACGATGCTGGTTGGATTTAGCGATGCGCTCGCTCCGCTGGTCGGCGCCGTGAAGTTGACCGTCAGACCGCTGATACTGTTGCCATAGGTGTCCGTAACGCGCGCCTGGATGATCGTGAAGACCGACCCGATCGTTTTGGACTGGCTGTCGCCGTACACTGCGGTGAAGTGCGACGGCGCAGCCGGGCTGATCACAATGCTGTTCCCTGACGACGCCACATTCGTCGTCGTGTCTGTCACCACCAGCGTCTGCGTCCCGGCAATCTTGAAGACCACGCCCGTCGTCGCCGTGAACGTGTGCACGCCCGCATCGCCCGCTACAAACGTGTACGTCTGCAGCGAACTGGGGAATGACACCGTTGGATCCGTACTGCTCAGCTTGATCGTCCCCGTGTAATTGGTCGCCACCGCGTTGCCTGTGGTGTAGGCCGTGACCGTGAACGCATTCGCCACACCCGCCGTTCCCGTCGCCGGCAGGTTCGTGATCACAAAGCCCGTCACAGAAGGCAAACCTGTGCCGGAGAGCGGAATGCTCTGAGTCGCACTGTTCCCATTCAGGTTGTTATTCGTCAACACCAGAGATCCGGAGGTGCTGCCTGCGGCCGTTGGCGTAAAGCTGACGATGTAGGTGCAGCTTGAGCCAGCTGTCAGCGTGGCAGGGCTCGAGGTCGTCGACAGGTTGGGGCAGGTCTCCGAGTTCCCCTGGGTGAAGCCGGCCGAGATGCTTGCGTTGGTACCCGTGATTGGCGCTGGGAAGACGAGGTCAAGGTTGCCGTTGTTGCTGATCGTCACTGTCTTCGTGCCGTCGGTCGAATCCGTCGTTCCCACCGTGGTTGAGGTGGGGAAGGAGACGGTAGGCGGCGTGGAGTTGTTATACAGAGAAATGGTCGAGCCAGGCGCGCTGACGACATACAGGTTTCCGGAGCTATCCACCGCAACATCCGATGGATAGTCAGTCCCACTGGCGACAGTGGTCACGCATGCGCTACTTGCGCATGTCGGCGACATCTTCTTGATGAGAAAGTTGTTTGTATCTGCAACAAAGATGTTACCCATGCCGTCTACCGCAACGCCGTCTGCAACGAAGCCGCCGCCCAGGCTGACAACGCAGGCGGAAGAGGTGCAACCCGCTGGAACCTGCTTGATCGTGGTGAAGCCTGGATTGGCCACGTAAACGTTGCCGGCAGTATCCACCGCGAGGTTGAATATAGAAGAGCCCAGGCCACCGCCAATTACTGAAACACAGGATGAACTGAAGCAATTGGGCGGCATCATCTTGAGCTGGCCGGCACCCGTATCATCCACATAAACGTTACCTTTGAGATCCACCGCCACGCCAAAGGGATTGCTGAATCCACCGCCAAGGCTCACCATGCAGGCAGCGCTGCCGCATCCCGGCGGAACGAGGTCTATGCCGGGGGCGATGTAGTCAGCCACATATAAATTGCCTGCCCCGTCCAGGGCCAACCCCGCTGAGTAGGAAAATCCTCCTCCGACAGTGGTGGCGCAGGAAAGGCTGAAGCATCCGGCTTTGAATTCCAGCACAGAGGCCTTTGTCGATACAAAAAAGTTCTGGGAAGCATCCACGGCAACGCCGATGCTCACGGGATTGACCGTCTGGGCAAAGGACGTGGTGATGGAGGAAGTGGGATAGGTGACCTGCGGAGCTGCGCCGGTACCGCTCAGATAGACCGTCGCCAGCACGTTCGCAGGCGAAGCATTGTCCTTGATCACCACCGCGCCAGAGCGTGTCCCTGGCGCCGTCGGCGTAAAAGTTACATCCAGGATGCAGTTCGTTGTGGCCGAATACGTCTGCACCGCGCACAGTGAGTTGCTGGGGTCATTCGCCAATGGATTGAAGTCGAGGTTGGGTACACCTTGCGTCAGGTACTGAATGCTGCCGATCGCGATGCTGCTGGAAACCGTGAATTGCAGCGTCTGGGCCGCGCTGGTGGAACCAACATTGACCGTGCCAAAAGACACCGCTGCGGGCTCAATCTCCTTCACCGCGTTGTGGTTGTAATCGGCGACGTAGACGTTGCCGCTGCCGTCCACCGCAACACCGGTGGGCAAGCTGAAGCCGCTGCCCAGCGTGTTGATGGTCGGATTGGACGGGATCACCCCGCCCACCGCCAGAATCTCCTTCACCGTGCTGCTGCTGTAATTGGCGACGTAGACGTTGCCGCTGCCGTCCACCGCAACGCTGATGGGACCGCTGAAGCCGCTGCCCAGCATCTTGATCGTCGGGCTGGACGGGATCACCCCGCCCACCGCCAGAATCTCCTTCACCGCATTGTTGCCTCCATCGGCGACATAGACGTTGCCACTGCCGTCCACCGCAACGCCATAAGGATAGCTGAAGCCGCTGCCCAGCGTAGAGACTACGCCGTTGTATATCACCCGCGGCCCGGTGGCATAGGCGACAGTAGTCGCACACAGCGCCAGCAGACACACTGCCACCAGCTTCGCCATTCCGGCGGCGCGGTTGCGGCTTGAAATGCTTTGGGACGCGAGAATTCGCTTAACGGCGGACAGGCAGACGCTGGGAGTCATCACGTGCAGTTCTCCAATGAGTGCCCCGCTCATGGCGCAGAAGCACCATTGGAAGGGGAAGTATTTATTTTTTGTGGCCCGGGTAGTCTCTATAAAATCTCAAGACCTTGCAAGATTATCAAGGATTTAGCAGCCGAATCAACATTAATTCCCGTGTTGGGTTGTACATTTTGTTGTGATGTTAGTCACTAAGCTAGCGCACTGCCATGCTTGCAGAATCCGGTTCGCCTTGAAGGTGGTCGCTTTGCTCATCCTGACAACCTAAAAGTGATAGATAAGGCCGGAGGCAGCGGCGAGGTCGAGCAATAGCCCGCGTGCAGGATGTTTAGGAAGTGTGCGGCGGAAGCGGCGTTGCGAAGGGTGCGCGGTAGATATGCGGAATCTACGCTGCGGGAGGTAGTGCAATTTTCCCCGCCCACAAAATCGACACCAATTCTTGAGCGGCGGTGATTTCGCTCATCGCGAAATCGTTGTGTTTTCAATGGTCGTGGAGATAGTCTGGGGCGAACCCCGCTCTGCATCCAATTCCCGTTAACAGGGAAATTTACAGGGAAATTTTCATCCCCAACGACCATTTTCCGCATGAGCCCCAGTATGCACGCAGGGTTTGAGGATATGGTCATTTTCGGAACAGGGAATTAAATCGAGATATCAGGGAATGTGTTGAGCCGATTAGGGATGCTCCTTGATTGTGCTTAGCTTAGACTCAGACCACATGCTCAACCAGGGCTACGCCTACACAACAATCATCAGCAGCAAATACCAGGGACAGACCCTGCTCTTCCACTTGGCAACCCTTTACCCCCACTCAACCCCACAAGCCTGGCAACAAAAACTGGACAACGGCGAAGTGACCATCAACGGCATTACCGCTACGGGAAGCGAATCGGTCACTTCAGGCCAAACCGTTGTCTGGAGCCGTATGCCATGGATTGAACCAGACACTCCTCGGCACTTCGAAGTCCTGTTTGATGACCCCCATCTGCTGGCCGTCAACAAACCTAGTGGGCTGCCCACCCTCCCCGGCGGTGGCTTCATGGAAAACACCCTCCTGCGTTTGGTGCAGAAGCAAACCCCCAACGCAAACCCTGTCCACCGGTTGGGCCGAGCCACTTCCGGCATCGTCCTCTTCGCCAAAACACCTCAGGCGGCCTCTAAACTATCCGCGAACTGGAACACACCCAGAATTCAAAAAATCTACCGAGCGCTGGCTCAAAACATTGCACAGCACGACGCCTACGAAATTCTCACACCCATCGGCCTTGTACCGCACCCGCTCATCGGTTCCGTGTGGGCCGCCGACCCAAATGGCAAGCCGTCAAAGTCATTGGCGAAGGTGATCTCACGCACGGCAAGCACCACAACATTTGAGGTAAGTCTAAATTCGGGCCGCCCGCATCAAATCAGAATCCATCTGGCATCCATCGGCCATCCCCTCGTAGGCGACCCTCTGTACGGCTCAACCGGCCAGCCTCTTGAAAACCTCCCCGGTCTCCCTGGCGACGGAGGATATTTCCTGCACGCTCAATTTCTGAAATTCCAGCACCCCATTACCGGAGAACAAATCAATCTTGAGGCAGCTTTGCCGTCTGTGCACGCATTCTGCAACACGAGATCGATTACCTGAAGGGAACCTTGTATATTGACCGCATGTGGAGTCGCAGCTTCTCTTCCGTGGACCATTACAACCGGCTCTGGAAGTCTAAACCGATTGCTGAATTGCTGCAAAATTTCCCAAAATAGGGTAGTGGTGCAGTTTGAAAATCCACAGGGTTGCTAGGCTATCAAGTGGGGCGTAGGCTTTGGATATGGCATCACAACGGCAATTAGTACAGCGAGACAACGGGGAATGGGGATGCAATCATTGTGCATGGACGCTCCAATTTCCCCTGACAACCAGCCCGAAGCCAGCCCAAGCTGCGATTATGGAGGCGTTTAGTCAACACGACTGCGCGGCATATCCAAAGAAAAATGCCCGAGAGGACCTGAATCAAGCCGCTGCGAGGATTGTCAGGGAAGCTACCGACCGGGACTAAAGAATCTCGTCCGCATCAGGGAATGGCAACTCTAATGTGTTTCCTAGCTTAGGCATTACCCGGTCAACCATCTTCACAAAGCGGTTCCATCCATACCCACTGCTAATCGCCAATTTCTGAAACATAATTAGCGAGTGCATGTGCTGGGATAGTAGAGGGTTTCCAACCTCTTCTGTGAGCCATTGGTGCAGCTTATTGGTGCGATGACCTTTCTCGTTGGGTGGACTCTTCTTCAATAATTCTTCCAGCAATCCAGGGGCTATGCGTTCATACACAAGATCGGTGGTGTAATACGCAACTACGCTATAGCGGTTCTTCTGCATCCCCGGCCAAGTCCATCCTTTGAGTTTGTAGATGTTTTCGTAAAACTCATCGGGGAATTTCTTAGCCCATGCAGCAAGCTCCTTCGCCACTATTTTTTCGAGATATGCTTGCAGCGCATCTCGCGGGCGAACCTCTTGATAGCCTGTCGCCTCATCTACGAGAGCGATGATACCTGTGCTTGCTAAGGCCCGAATTAGAATCTTGGCGCGATCCGCGATGTGCAGTTGAGATGCGGTGAGTTTGCCAGCGTCTGCGGCCTGTAAAAATACTTCGCACACGCTAGGTAGAAGTTCGGCTGCATAGCCAAAGGCTTTTGCGCCGCGAATCGTTATAAATTCAATCTGGCTTGACGTCACCTCTAAGTCCTTAGAAATAAACTCTCTGAGGTTCTTTGCCGTGAGAAATGCAGGCAGGTTGACGTCACCATCGTAATACTGTCGCCCCTTAGCCTGTCGTGCACGTCCCAAAGCGCGCATGAAGTCGCTTTGCGTAAGTAGACGTCGCCCGTCTGCGAGTACAGCAGCAGACACTTCAAGCGACCCCAGCTTCATACGTCCTTCATGCGTCGCGCGTGGTAGCTTTTCCCCTCCCCACCGCGCTGCTGCTGCACTCTTAGCTATCTCCGCCCGTCTCTCAGGACTAAGAATCTCAGCCCTAGCAAAACCACCTTTTGATTTGCCCTGCATTTCGTCACCCATGCTTGCACCTCTATTTTTAGAATAATGCTTGCATTTCTTATTTGCAAGCATTATTCTAAAAATGCTTGCAGGAGATACTTGTGAATCGTCTAAGCATAGCCAAACGCGCCCAAGTTGTAGCCGCCCTCGTAGAGGGAAACAGCATCAATTCCATCGTTCGCATGACGGGCGTTGCCAAGCATACGGTACTCAAGCTGATTGAGGATATGGGCTGTGCATGTGCCGAGTACCATCACCGCAACGTGCGCGGTGTGCGCGTCCGCCGTCTACAGTGCGATGAGATATGGGCTTTCGTCGGTGCGAAGGCTAAGAATGTCACAGTGGAACAGAAGCAGGCCGGATGGGGCGATGCTTGGACATGGACTGCCATCGACGCGGATACCAAGCTGTGCGTCTCATACCTCGTGGGCGGTCGCAGCACGGGCTGGGCAAGAGACTTCATGCTGGATTGCTCAGAGCGTATCGTCGGCAAGCCGCAGATCACAACAGATGCCCACAAGCCCTATCTGAAAGCTGTAGAAGAGGCGTTTGGCGGTGATGCTGACTATGCCGTGCTGCACAAGGTCTACGGCTATACAGAGATGCCTGACACGCGATACAGCCCTGCTACCTGCATCGGCTGTGACATGAAAACCGTGAGCGGAGTACCCGACCCCAAGCATGTGAGCACGTCATTTGTAGAGCGGCAGAATCTCACGATGCGTATGTCCATGCGCCGCTTTACCCGCCTGACCAATGGATTTTCTAAGAAGATTGAGAACCACGGCCATGCTGTTGCACTACACTTTATGCACTACAATTTTTGTCGCGTTCACAAAACCCTTCGCGTTACCCCGGCGATGGAATCTGGACTGGCACATCATGTATGGACAATGGAAGAACTGGTTGGGTTATTGGATTCTAGAACGGAATTAGAAACGGCTGCCTAATGGCAGCCGTCGGATCCTGCGCTACTCACGCAGGAGCTGTTAGGAGTTACACAGACAAGTGTAACGTCAATAGATTAGATGTCAAGAGGGTTGCCAATGTTGCAAACAGGCCGTCAGCTTCCTAAATTACGTGTAGTCACATACATAGATGGGTTCAATCTTTATTTCGGATTGCGCGAAAACGCATGGCAAAAGTACATGTGGCTTGACCTTACTGCCCTGTCACTGTCCCTGACCAATAGGGAGAGTCAAACCCTCTTGCGGACAAAATACTTCACATCCCGAATCAGCGGAAGTAAGTCGAAAGAAGAACGGCAGAGTAAATATCTTGATGCGCTCACGACCATTCCCAAATTGAATATCTACTATGGGAGATTCCAAGATGACCGAAAGACTTGTCAAAAATGCGGTCACTCTGCATTTCTTCCCCAAGAGAAAAAAACCGATGTCAATATTGCGACACAAATGCTCTGTGACGCCTACGCTGACGCATATGATGTAGCGATTGTCATTTCGGGAGATGCCGACCTTGTTCCACCCATCGCAGCAGTGAAGAGTCAATTTCCTAATAAAAGGGTTATTGTGGCGTTCCCACCAAATAGGTTTTCAGGGGAATTGGCGATGACGGCCCATAATTCCATGCATATCTACGAATCTAAATTCAGGAAGAGTCGTATGCCCATGAATGTTACGCTGCCATCGGGGATTATCATTACCCAGCCATCAAAGTGGACTTGAAATTCAAACTGCACCACTACCCAAAATAGGGAATAACAGGGTGTTTTGCGGAACTTTATGCCCTGTGCGCGCTTGGCTGCTTTCCTGCGAAAGCACTCTTCAGAGTGAACATCGACCATGCCCACTGCCTGCATTAACGCACAAGTGATGTCGGCCAACTGGAAGCTGCTTCCTCCGGAGAATGCAATGTCAAGTTATGCTCGTCAACCGGGGGCTTGCCACGCTAGTACTGATAACAAGGACTTAGAGTGGTTTGAAATCCCAGAATCTTGTGGTCTGTCTGCAGGCCAAACACGCGGCTATGCTAGACTGCCTGAACTACTCAAATGAGAGATTAGCAATAAACGGTTGCCTACCCTCTGGGATTTGATTAGCATTCCCCTATTGTGTTGCGGCCCCTTTTTATTCAACATAGCCAGATGGTTCCTTCCATTCGTGTGAATGGCTCGTAAAGCGTGTTAGATCGGATACTTCCCCCGGGTACGCTGGCTCCGGCCATACGGTTACACAGCACAAATCAACTGTAAGATTGGTCTTCTCCCATGATCTGTCGCGCCGCTTCTCCCCGTGAGGCGAGCCTACTGGCTTGCGTGCTTTCATCTGTTTCTTCTGCCTGCACTGGATTCTCCGCGTCCCGCGCAGCACAAAAGCATCACTTCACGCGTTCACTGTTGGCAAAGCTGGCGTCAGTGTGTCTGCTCGCCGGTTTTGGTGCGGTCACGGCCGCGGCGCAGTCGCCTCAGACTGCGACTTCCGGCGGCATCACCGCGCCCTTCTCCGTCGTCCGTGCCTATGGCGGTGGTGGTTCACCCGCTAGCACCACCCCCCTCGCGGTTGCCAGTTGGGTGGGCTCCTACGCCAATCAGACCATCGTGGACTCCGCCGGTAACATCTACATCGCCGAGTACACCACTGGCACCTACTGCCACGTCTATGAGATCGTCGCCTCGACGCAACAGGTAGTTGTCATTGCCGGCGGCGGTAGCACCATTCCCACCACTACGGCGATGAACGGCTCGCTCGCTGAAATCAATCCCTACTCGCTCGCGATCGACGGCTCCGGCAATCTTTATGTAGCCGACTACCAGAATGCACTGGTGGAGAAAATTACAGGTCTCAACGGCGGAGGCATTCCACAGATTGTTCGTATTGCTGGTGGCGGCGCATCCTACCCAACATCCAGCGCGGCTGCAGGCACTGCCGTCAAGTTCTCCGCCCCCGGCACACTGCTGCTCGACAGCTCAGGCAATCTCTATGTGGCGGATAGCGCCACCGGCTTCGACAAGATCACCAGCCCGAGCACCTCGCCTCAGGTTACGCTGCTCGGTGGCACCGGCTCCACCGTGCCCACCACCACGGCCATTGCACTCACTAGCGCCAAGCTGCAATTCCCGTCGCTCGGGGCATTCGATGCCTCCGGCAACCTCTACCTCTCGGATAGCACCGCTACGAAGGTATTCGAGATCACCGCTCTCAGCGGCACGCCGCAGATTCAGTTGATCGCCGGCGGCGGTTCCACTGCTGTTTCCGCAACGGCTGAAGCGGCCACCAGCGCAAGCCTGTCTTATCCTGCCGGCCTGGTATTTGATGGCTCCGGAAATCTCTACCTTGCGGATGACAACTACAGCGGAACCGGCAGCGTCATCGATGAGATCACCGGGTTGGGCACGGCCTCACCGCAGATCGTGCAGGTTATCAGCACTACGGGTGTTGCCGCAGATGCTACCGCTCGCGCCATCAGCACGGTAAGTTCCAATGGGACCTATGCGCTCTACGCCGATGCCAACGGCTATCTCAGCTATAACGACGAACACATCCACTTCAACCGCACCAGCATCAACGTCTCCCGGGTCGCACCGACAACATTCACAGGCACCACCGCAGTCGGTTCCACATCGTCTACAGTCAACGTGCTGGTGAAGCTCACGAGCGCGACCGCGCTCTCCAGCATCTCCGCTTCGAAGACGGAGAACGGATTGTCCGAGTTCACCATCGGCACCGTCACCGGCTGCACCATACCCGGCACCAGCGCACAGAACACGGCAGGACTCGTCTGCACCGTGCCCGTCACCTTCGCGCCGCAGTACTCGGGCCTTCGCAACGGAATCATCACGCTCTACAGCGCCGGTACTACAGTCTTCAGCACCGTCGGCGTCACCGGCATCGCCACCGGCCCGCAGCTCACCTACCCTCCCACCGCAACCCTCAGTTCAGCTACATCGCTCCTCAACATCGGCAGCGGCTTCAGCCAAGCCAGTGGCCTGGCCATCGACGCGGCGGGCAACCTCTATGTGGGAGATCTATCCCCCGCCAAGCTCTATGAGATTCAGGCGGTCAATGGCGTCATCCCCGCCAGCCCCACCATCATCACCCTGGGTGGTGGATTTGGCGGTATCTGGGGTACGGCCGTTGATGCCGCAGGCAATGTGTATGTAGCAGATGCCTCGACAGTCAAGGAAGTACCGCCGGGTTGCGTCACCTCCACTTGCGTCGTCACACTGGGTGGCGGCTTCGCATCGCCAGGCTCCATCGCGGTCGATACTGCAGGGAACGTGTATGTTGGCGATTATGCCACCAATGGCTTCTACGAGATGTCGCCAAACTGCACAGCAGCCAACGTCGCCATCTGTAAGAAGAGCCTCGGGGGCTTCTTCCTGACCCCCTTCGCGGCTGCGGTCGATACCAGCGGCAACGTCTACGTCGGCGATCAAGGCAATGGACACATCTACGAGATGACGCCGAACTGCACCAGCTCCGCCTGCCGCACCCAGCTCGGTGGCTCCACGTTAATCAGTCCCGGCGGCCTCGCGGTGGATGCTAATGGCAACGTCTACTACACCGAAGACAATACAGGTTCCGTCAACGAAATGACGCCGAACTGCACCAGTTCCGCCTGCATCACAGAGCTGGCCGTCTATCAGGCTTTGAACACACCCTTTGGAATCGCGTTGGACAGCAAAGGCAACGTCTTCATTGCCGATCAGCTCTTCACAACGTTGAAGGAGCTTGACCTCTCCGACATTCCATCGCTCACCTTCCCGACGACCACGAACGGCGGCTCCACCGATTCCACGGATGGCGCCAAGCTCGTCAAGCTCAAGGACTATGGCAACTCCGCGCTCACCATTGCAGTGCCCACCGTCGGCCAGAACCCCAGCGTCGGCGCCGACTTCACCTACGGCGTGGGCAGCGGCACCTGCCCGCAGCTCAGCACCATCTCATCCGCATCCACTCTTGCAGCCAATGCGAGCTGCAACTTCAGCATCACCTTCTCACCGCTGCTGGCCACTGCCGGCACAGCCAGTGAGAGCGTGGTACTTACGGATAACAATCTCAACGTCACCAGCGCTACCCAGACCGTCAGCCTGACCGGCACAGCATCTACACCGGCACCGACCGTCACCAGCGTCACGCCGTTCAGCGACTACACTCCCGGTGGAAACCCCATCGCGATTGTCGGCACCCACTTCACTGGTGCCACCGCCGTCAACTTCGGGAGCACCGCTGCCACCTCGTTCACTATCAATTCGGCCACATCCATTACCGCTACAGATCCCGCCGGCTCTATCGGCACGGTGAATGTTACCGTCACCACCCCGGCCGGCACATCTGCTCTTGGGGCCGGTGACCAGTTCATCTACTACGGAACGCAGGCCATCACCTTCACCCAACCCACGACTCCGTACGCCCTGGGTGGTGGCACGGTAACACTCTCCGCCACGGGCGGTTCCAGTGGCAACCCCGTCGTCTTCACGGTGGATGGCAGCAGCACCGCCACCGGCAGCATCGTCGGTAACATACTCATCATCACCAGCACGGGCACGCTGGTTATTGATGCAAATCAGGCGGGGGGAGCGAACTATGCCGCCGCTACTCAGGTACAAAAGTCCATCGTCGTCACTGTGCCCGCCAGCTACACCTCACCAACCACAGCCGTAGGTTCAACCAGCGCCACGCAAACGGCCTATGTCACCTTCACCACCGCCGGCACGCCAAGCTCCATCTCCGTGGTGACGCAGGGCGTGACCGGCCTTGATTTCAATCTCGTCTCCGGCGGCACCTGTTCCACCTCCACTGCTTACACCATTGGGCAATCCTGCTCGGTTCTCTACAGCTTTACGCCGGGTGCGCCCGGTCAGCGGCTGGGCGCGATTGTGCTAACCAGCAGCACGCCTGCAGTGCTGGGAACCAGTTATCTGACGGGCACAGGCACGGGTGCCCTGGCGGGCTTCACGCCAGGAACAATATCGACGGTGGCGGGCAATGGGACCGCCGGTTATACCGGCGATACGGGCCCGGCGACCAGTGCGGAGTTGAAAACCCCCCAAGGCGGAACAGTGGATGCGGCGGGGAATATTTACATCGCAGAATACTCCAACGATCGCATCCGCAAGGTGACGGCTGCGACAGGAATCATCACCACGGTGGCTGGCAATGGCAGCGGTGGCTATAACGGCGACAATATCGCCGCGACCAGCGCGCAGTTGAGCAATCCCTATGGCGTCGCAGTGGATGGCGCCGGTAATCTCTACATCGTGGATAACGGCAACGATCGCATCCGCAAGGTGACAGCGGCAACGGGGATTATCACGACAGTGGCGGGCAATGGCACGTTCGGGTATTCAGGAGACAATGGCGCGGCGACCAGCGCGAAGTTGAACACCCCCCAAGGTGTAGCGGTGGATGGCGCAGGCAATGTCTACATTGCAGATGCGTTCAACGAACGCATCCGCATGGTGACAGCGACGACAGGGATCATCACGACGGTGGCAGGCACGGGCACGGCCGGTTATGTGCCCGCGCAGGACGGCGGCGCGGCGACCAGTGCGGAGCTGGGCCAACCAGTCGGAGTCACGGTCGATGGAGCAGGCAATCTCTACATCGCGGATACATACAACCATCGCATCCGCAAGGTCACGGCAGCGACGGGGATCATCACGACGGTGGCAGGCAATGGCACTGCTGGGTATGTGTCCGCGCAGGACGGTGGCGCAGCGACCAGCGCGGAGTTGCACAATCCCGCTCAAGTAGCAGTGGACGGCGCCGGCAATCTCTACATCGCCGATCAAAGCAACAGTCGTATCCGCAAAGTGGCGGCTGCGACGGGGATCATCACGACGGTAGCCGGCAATGGGACGGCCGGATATGTGGCCGCGCAGGACGGCGGCGCTGCGACGAGCGCGGAGTTGAACTATCCCGGTGGCGTTGCGGTGGATGGTGCAGGAAACCTCTACATTGAGGATATCTTTAATCAACGCATCCGCATGGTGACCGCGGCGGCCAATCCGCTCGCCTTCACCTCGACAAATGACGGCAGCACCAGCGCCGTGCAGTCGGTTACGGTGACGAACAACGGCAACGCCGCGCTCACTGCGACTTCCACTGGTCTCGCCGTCTCGGCCAACTACACCCAGGTTGCCGGCAGCGGCACGCCTGCGGACTGCACCACAAACTTCTCGCTCGCATCCGGCGCCAGCTGCAACCTCAGCCTGGAGTTCGCTCCTGTCTCACCCGCTAGCGGCACTACCACGGGAACCGCTGTGTTCACGGACAACAACACTGCGACCACGGGTCTATTCGGCGGCAACTCCACCAGCCCGACGCAGACGATAGCCCTGTCAGGCACCGCTGTGCTCTCCACCTCCAAGCTCGCCTTTGGCACAGCACCAACTGTCTCTCTCGTTCCGGGCGGCAACGGTGGCACCGCCATCACCGTGCTTGAAGAGAACGCATCCAGCGCAACCGTGACCAGTGCGACCGATGCCATCACCCTCACCGTCACCGGTCCAGCCGGATTCACCACTACGGTCTACGGACCCACCAATGCAGTCGCTGGCATCGCGACCTTCAACGTCTCGGCAGCCGCACTCACCATCCCGGGCACCTACACTTACACAGCCACCTTCGGTACGCTCACCAGCGCAGTCGCTACTGAGACTGTTGTCTCGCTCACGACTACCACCGTCACCTCCAGCGCCAACCCGCAGAATGTGCTCAACACAACCTACTCGCTACCGGGCACAGTCACATTCACCGCCACCGTCACGCCTTCGGCATCAGCGCCCACCGGCACCGTAACCTTCAAGGACGGCGCCAGCAACCTCGGCACCGGGACACTTTCTCTCGTCTCCGGCAACTACGTCGCCACCTATACCACCACTGCGCTCACGCAGGGCTCCCACAGCATCACCGCCGTCTATGCGGGCAATTCCAGCCTCGCAGCCAGCACCAGCAGCGTGCTCACGCAGATTATGAGCGGCACGCCCGCCACCATCGCCATCACCAGCGGCAACAACCAGACCACCGCTATCGGCCAGCCCTTCGCGCTTCCCATCACCTTCCTCATAACGGATAGCCTCGGCAATCCCGTACCCGGCGGACAGGTCGGCCTCGCCGGCTTTTCGGCCGACAACTTCACCTTCGCCGGCGGCGTCAGTCAGGCCACCGCCAACAGCTCCGGCGTCGCCGTCTCGGCAGTCATCACCGCCAGCCCCGTCCCCGGCACGTACATCGCAACCGCCTACTCTTCCACCAGCAGCGCCAGCATCAACGTCACGCTGAACGTCACTGCGCCCTCCACCTACACCGCGCCCTCCACTGCCGTTGGCGCCACCAGCGCCACGCAGACGGCCTACGTCACCATCACCACCGCCGGCACTCTCGGCTCCATCACCGTGTCAACACAAGGAGCAACCGGTCTTGACTTCGCCTATGTCTCCGGCCAGACCTGCTCCATCGGCACGGCCTACACCGTCGGCCAGACCTGCGCAGTCTTCTATACCTTCACGCCCACGCATCCCGGCCAACGCCTCGGCGCCATCACGCTCACCACCAGCAGCGGCACTCTGCTTGGCAACAGCTTCCTGAACGGCACCGGCACCGGCCCACAGATCTCCTACGGCCCCGGCGTCAAGAGCATCATAGGCAGCGGCTGGGGCAATGCCGCAGGCGTGGCCGTGGATGCGAGCGGCAATGTCTACGTCGTCGACCAAAGTCACAAACAGGTGTGGAAGGAGACGCCCTCCGGCAGCAGTTACACGGCTAGCATTGTGGCCGACAGTACCTCGAATTACGGTTTGAGTTATCCCACGGACG
>JARLFX010000189.1 GCA_031296355.1 Acidobacteriaceae bacterium | reverse complement strand
TGGCGCGCTGGAACGCTGGGACGGACAGCGGGGGCCGGGAAATCTGAATGCAGTGGCGGCGATGGAACGGGCAATTGCGCTGGGGCGGATGCACGGCGTGGGCTGCGTGGCGATGGGCAATACCAACCACTGGATGCGCGCGGGGACATATGGATGGCAGGCGGCCGAAGCGGGAATGATCGGGATTTGCTGGACGAATACAATGCCGAATCTGCCGCCGTGGGGTGGATTGGACCCGGTGATCGGCAACAATCCGATGGTGTTTGCCGTGCCGCGCACGCAGGGGCCGGTGGTGCTGGACATGGCGATGTCGCAGTTTTCATATGGGTCGCTGGAGAGCTATCGCAAGAAGGGCGAGATGCTGCCGGTGGACGGAGGGTTTGACGAAGAGGGTAACCTGACGCGCGATCCGGGAAAGATTGAGAAGTCGTGGCGGCCGCTGCCGGTGGGGTACTGGAAGGGGTCAGGGCTTTCCGTGGTGCTGGACATGATTGCGGCAATGATGTCGGTGGGGCGCGCAACGCATGAGCTATCTTCTGATGCGTTATTTGAGGCGGGGATTTCGCAGATGTTTGTGACGCTGAATCCGGAGGCGTTTGGACCCTCGCCACGGGCGGCGCAGATTGCCGACGAGATTGTGGCTTCACTGCATGGATCGAAACCCGTGAAAGAGGGCGGCAGGGTGCGATATCCGGGCGAGCAGACGCTGCGGGTGCGGGCGGAGAATGAAAAGCTCGGACTGCCGGTGGAAGAGGCGGTGTGGGCGCAGATTCTGGCGATGTGAGCTGGCTCGGCGGAGGATTGCCGCCATACCGAGAAACGATGAAGATTCCTAGTGTCCTGAGTCTAAAGTTCGCGTACAAAATCGGGCGAGGGAGGCGAGGATTTGGTCAGCGGTTTTGTGCCAGATGAATGGTTTTGGATTTTTGTTGTGATGCTGTATGTAGCTTCTGATGGCAGCTTCTAGTTCTTTGGTTGAGCGGTGTACACCGCGGCGGAGTTGTTTATCTGTCAGCAGAGCAAACCATCGCTCTACGAGGTTGAGCCAACTAGCCGAGGTGGGCGTAAAGTGCAGATGAAAGCGCGGCCTTTTCGCCAGCCAATCGCGGATAAGTTG
>JARLFX010000188.1 GCA_031296355.1 Acidobacteriaceae bacterium | reverse complement strand
CACTTGCTCAAGGGGTGACGCTGGAATGCCCGTCAGTACCGCCGAAGTCTTGCTTGCCGACTTCCGCGAGAATTCCTTGATCCATCCGAGGCTTATCCACGGCGACGGCGGAGCATCCAGGTTGAATCCGCCCTGTTGCGCCGCATCGAAAAGCACCGGCGTCTGCGAAGTACGATTCACTGGCGCAAAATACGCTCGAACTCGCCGTGCCGCCGGCGCGGGAGCAGAAAACCAATTCGCTGTCATTACTCCCCCTGCTCTTGGTAGCTGTAAACCATCACCTTGGCCGACCTGCTCAAACGGTCCCGCTGCACTGTAACTGGCCCAAAACCAGGTTCATCCCAGAACACCTGCGTCAACATCGCAGTCGGCGGCGTCGACGTAAAATCAAGTTTTGGTGTGTGGAAAGGTGCAAGTACTGTCACCAACTCCTCGTCCATTGCGCTCAGCGCGCGGCCCCGGTCCAATCCGCCGTAACTCTGCGTTCCGCACGTCTGATACAGAATCTCGCACTCCCCCACAGCTAGCGCGGAGTCAAGATCAGAGTCGACACCCAGCCCCAGCCAGCGCAGGACGAATACATCATTGGGGAGCTGACTGAAGGGAGCTTCCGCCTCCTCCACCAGAATTCCTGGACGCACCGCCCCACGCAGCAGGATCGTACGCTCCGGATTGGTTGCTGCTAGCCGCGTGCGCAGCGCCACATAAAACGAGTCTTTCGCATTCTGCATGGAGTAAAGCTCCTGAAAACTGACATCCAGTTCCTGACAGCGAGTCGCTGGCAGAGAACAGCTAACAGATAGAACTAGAAAATGAGAAATGAAACACAGGCAGAGCGCGGCAACCGGCAGCATTAACTGAGTGTTGCTTACACTGCCTGTTGCTGTGCCTCGTGCATGAGCAACCGGTAGAGATACACCTGGCCGAAGGCCTCGTTTGAGGCAACCGAGTCAATCAGGTAATCTTGTCCCGTCACTGTAACTGCCAGCGTCATCGAGAAAAGCGATTGGGCCGAAGGCAGATCCAACGCGCTCACTTGCTGTCCGATGCTTGTGGCGGACACGAGTAACTCCCACTGCGGACCGCCGTTGTCCTTCCACGTAGGCCGCAATTTTCGCATTACCACCGGACTCACCACCACATCTGCAAATGAAGATGCTACTAGTCCTACCTCGCACTGGTTGACATCTGTAGTCGCGCCAGTTACCCGCAAAAGCGCGCTAGTCCCTGTCAGGCTGCGCAGCAAAGCATCGGCCAGCATCTGCGGCGCTCCCACGGAGTTTCGCGGTGACGTATCGCTCATCGTTCACCCCAGCCTGTTCGCCACGTATGGACGCAGCCACGCCTGCACTGTTTCGTCCACCAGCGAACTCGAAAAGTACTGCATCTGCATCGTGTCAATCTTCGTCTTGCTGGCATTCAGAGCCGGCGTCGACTGTGCATTGCGCACAATCTGCGCACATGCCGTCTTCACGTCGTCACCAATCGTCGCCAGCCCAGCTGTATAAGTTACCGCCACTTCGTTGTAAGGCAATCCCAGCACATTGAAGGGCAGCGTCAGTTCTCCGGTATTAGGGTCGAAGTCAACTGAGTTGGGATCGATCGAGGTCCATTGGCCTGGCAGTGAAAACGCCCGCGCGATTTCGAACAGCGGGTCGTTGAGAGCCTCCCCGCGCCGCGCCCGCGCATATCTGCCTTCAATGTTTACCAGCGGTGTTGTTGCCGTTCCCAGTGGTGCCAGGGGCAGATAACTCAACCGCACTGACTGTGCTCCGCTGGTCAGGCGCAACCGCTCTGTGTATTGGATTACGTTCAGGTCCGGCCGCCTGCAGTAGCTGTTGATTAGTGCCGTCGCGGCCGTAATCCAGTCCGCCGTCGTTCCAGCCGGCAATCCATAGTTCGGGTAATCCGCTGGCTGCAGATATGCCATAACTCACCTATCCCTTTTCCGTTTCCTCCAAACGAGCGAAAGTCGCAAACTATCTGGCCCGCCTGAAGGTTCGATAACTTACTAACTCGCTAGCCGTTGAGGCTCCGTAAAACGGAGCCTCAACGCTAACTTCGCCTGCTCCGCTCTCTACCGGTCCACAAGAACCTGGTAGTGCGCGTAATTGGCTCCCTTCACAACCGGCGCGCCGAACTTGACGGCGACATACTGATAAGCCAGTGAGCCCGGCAGCCCCAGTTGGAAGATACGTGGCGCAGGATCGCCGAGCCAGTGATACTCGATCAGATCCTCGGTCACAATGTAAGCCGGAAGAACTGCCGATCCCGAACCAGGTGTGCCTGTATAGCTCAGACTCCAGTCCGGAATAAGGGGCAGATCGCCAGCCTGTGTCGACAGCATCTTCACCCTGACTCCACCGGTGATGTTATCGGTGTTCAACACTACGTTGAACTCGGACTTCATCTCGCGGTCAATCAGGTCCAGAAGAACCGGATTGGCGTAGATTGCCGTGGGTCGCACATAGTAGCCGTTGTTGGCCACCATCTGCGCAACTGCCGACTTGATCCCGTCAACAATCGAAGCCGTTGTGCCGATCGAGATCGTATTACCACCGGCCACGATCTGCGGAATCACGCCCATGTACTGCGTGGTCGTCGGCGAGCTCAGGCTGGTGTCGTTGCCGTTCCAGAGGGCCACGTCATGCGCCACCATCACGCCGCTTACTGTATCCACCAGGTCCTTGGCCTGCAGATAGGCAAACTGCTTTTGCTGATCGCCCAGTTCTATGTCGAACAGGTTGTAGTTGATCTGCGAAACAATCGCCTTCAGAGGGACACTCCGCTCCACGCGCGTCGGACTCACCACAGGAGCAACGATGCTGCGCGGATTCACAAAGCCGGCTGTACCCGGACTCGGAAGCGCCGTCTCTTCAAAGAAGCGCGACGGATGTCCGGTCGCCGGAACCTGCTTGATGCGCTGCCCAAATGGGCTCGAACGGCGGCAGATGTCGAAGATCTCAGTCTGATACAGGGGAACTTCGATAGCGCCCGGCCCGATAAAATCCGCTGCTGCGTGTATGTCTGCAAAGGTTGCGTTCATAGGCTCTTTCCGCCCCCTCCATGGGGCCAGTCGTTGCTCTAAGTTCAGTCTCCAGCTACTAGCCTCTAGCTGATGGCTTTCCTGTCTGAGCGGTAACTCCAACATGTTTCCGCGAAAAATCTCTCCAGGTTCTTCTCGATTCCTGAATTGACTTTTCGCCGTAATTTCCCGACCTGCTTTGCACTTCTGGCCGGGGTCCTGCAGCTTATAGCTAGAAGCTAGTAGCTAGAAGCTGAAAGCCGCTTCTACGCAATTGCACCAGCTCGCAGTAATTGGCTCTTTACGGCGATGCGCTGTTCAAGGCTTAAGCCGGTCAGCGCCGCGTCCAGCGTGCGTACATCCACCGGCCCCTCGCCAATGCCATGCTTGGCCAGCATCTCGGTTGTGGCCGCGGGCACGGTCCTGCGCAGAGGATTCAACGCTGTTGGCGCGGCTGCGGCTCTTACCTCTGCCAATTCCCGCTCGGCCTCTGCCAGTTTCTCGGCCAATTCCGCTTCCCGTCGGCTCTGCTCGACGGTCGCCGAAATCCTCTCCACTTCACCGGACAGTGTGCCCTGCCGCTCTTCAAGCCAGCTCAGCGTCTTCTCCAGCAAAGTCGTTGCGGCTTCCAATCGCTCCGCAATTTCCTGCTCTTTATTTTCCATACCCTTCCTTCCTTGTTTGCGGTGAATGTTTTCTGCAAACCAGATAACTCACGTTCTTCAGCTAACTGGCTTGCCTAAATGCGAAAGAGGCTCAAATGTACAGAGCCTCTTCCTGAATATCGTGATCTTTACGAAGACTGCTAACTTCGCCAACGTTGCTAACTCGCCATGCGAAAGCTCGTCTCTCGATAAGCTGCCTTTTCCCTTAGTAGGATGGCTGCCCCGGTAAAGGTCACGCGAGTAAGTTTCCATATCTCGGCCCGCATATCTTCCACTCGTGCGTCCGCTAACTCATAACTCATGCCCATCGCTTGGGGCGCGTGAGCCAGAATTGCCTCCGTCACCTCGGGAAAATCTCGCGCGTACAGATACCCGCGCACCACCAGCCGCTGCCCGATCAGGTTCGCTTCGGTCAACAACCCGATCTTGCGCCGGGCATCGTGGCCGTCCCAGCCCGGCCGGTAATCAACCGCCATGCCCAGCAGCGAGGGCAGCGCCTTCTCCGCTGCCTCGCGTGTCAACATCACCCGGTGTCCCCTCGCTCCTGCCGGAGCCTTGTCACTGGCTGCGTTCACCACCGTCAATACCCCCTCGAACGCCACCCGATTAGGGTGCCCGTCCACATGGGGAATCTTTACCGCCATCGCTTCCAATCGCATGCGCTCTCCACCCATCTGCTCTCGCTTGTCCAGCCAGTGATTTTTTGACCGGCTTTGCGCAGAACCCCGCTTCATCAACCCGCTTGCCCCGTTGCTTCGCCCGCCAGTTGCTCCACTCCGTCTTGTCCCAGCGGAGCCAGTCCTCGCATCGCCCGCACCTCGTTCACCGTCAACACGCCGGCCTGCAGCAGTTGCACCTGCACTGCCAACTCTGTCTCCTCGTCCCGCGCGTTCAGTTCGTTGAAGACAAACTCAAACTCCCGCCATCCAATGCACTTGCCGAAAAGATCTCGCGTAATATGTCCGGCCAGCAGCATCGCAAGCGGCGAAATCGCTCCGCGAAATGCCTCGTTGGCCATCTCCGATGCGGTTGACTGGTTCACGTCCGCCTCCAGCCCCAGCATCAACGGCGGCAAGCCAAACGCATTCGCCACCATCCGGATCAGAAACTCCTGCCAGGCCAGCCGCAGGTCCGCATCCGTTCCCTGCGCAAACCTGAGCACCTCCGGCTTCTGTTCGGTCGAGATCAGCGGTACCCGTCCCGTCCCTTCAATCTCGTCCTGCCACCAGCGAATCAGCCGGTCGTGCTGCGTCGGTGTTGCCTCGTTCAGCCACAGCGCATACTGTGCAACCGCATTCGCGGCTAGTTTGCCCGCGAACCGGTGTGCGCTCAGAAACTGATTCACCGTCTCGAACGCTACCTCCAGCGGTCCCAGTCCAAACGGCGTAAAGCTGCGCGGATTCATCCGGACGTACATTAGCTGGTTGTCCAGCAACTCCACCGCGCTGGACTCCAGTTGTCCGGGCAACGCCTGCGCGTACCGCGGCGTCTCCGTCTGTCCGTCCCAGCGCCCATTGATCCGGATCGATGCTCCGTCCACAGCCCACAGCATCGCGGGCCGGTCCTCGTCGCCCGTCGGTTCCATCTCGACGGCGCCGAAGCCGCCCGTCAATGCATCCTCAATCACCTGCTCGATCAAGGTGCGAAAGCTATCCACCGCGTTCGGCTCTTCCAGCATCCGGCGCAACGCCTGCAGCTTTCTGGTAGCTTCCGCCACATCCCCAGCCTTCACGCCGCGCCGCACCCGCACCTGCCAGTCCATGGCCGCAATGCGATCCTTGATCACGTTGATTGCCCGCCGTACCACCGGCGTCTCCGCGAACCGGCGCAGATTCGCTGGTGTCGGCTTGGGCAAGTGCTGCCCTGGAAACTGCACCGGGCTCAGAATCGATGGCAGCGCAAGTGTCTTTCGTTCCGCTTCCGCATTGGCAGCTCCCGACGCAATCTCCGTACTTCGTCCACTACCGGTCGCCTGCCGCCAGATCTCCCGCAACTGTTCGCCTACCCTCACGCGCACCTTCCTTTTCCCGCCACCCCAAAACAAAAAAGGCATAACCCCGGAAAGGGCCATGCCTCAGTTT
>JARLFX010000021.1 GCA_031296355.1 Acidobacteriaceae bacterium | reverse complement strand
GCCGCGTACCGGCATGGCTTTCGTAGCGGTTCTAGACTCTGGCATGGCAACTTGCAAAACCGAGCCGTTGGTCAAAATGACGGAGCGTTCGACCAGGTTTTGCAGCTCCCGAATGTTGCCGGGCCAATCATACTCGGTGAGCGCTCTGATGGCGGCCGTCGGAATCGATTCGATATGGCGATTTATGCGCTGCGCGTACTTCTGTGTGAAGTAGCGGATGAGCAGCGGAATGTCGGATTTGCGATCACGCAGCGCCGGAGCCTCGATCGGGAATACATGCAAACGATAGTAGAGGTCACTTCTGAAGTTTCCTTCCTCCACCATTGCCTTGAGATCGCGATTTGTAGCCGCGATGATCCGAATATCCACGTGGATCGTCCGATTGCTGCCGACCCGTTCAAATTCCTGTTCTTGAATCGCGCGGAGAAGCTTGGACTGAAGTTCGAGTGGGATTTCCCCCACCTCGTCAAGAAACAAAGTGCCGTGATCGGCTAGCTCGAAGCGTCCGATCTTTTGTGCGAGGGCTCCAGTGAACGCGCCTTTTTCATGGCCGAATAGTTCGCTCTCAAGAAGCGTTGCTGGAATTGCCGGACAGTTTACTTTCACAAATGTCCGTCTTTTCCGTTCGCTCATGTCATGGATGGCACGAGCGATCAGTTCCTTTCCAGTCCCTGTCTCACCGAGCACCAGGACTGAGGCGTCAGTGGGCGCCACAATCTGCGCGCTCTTCATCAAGGCTCGAAAGGCTGGGCTCTCGCCAATCATGCTGGTGAGATTCTGGTCGGAACGAATTTCGTCCTGAAGATAGAGGTTTTCTGTAGCGAGCTTTTCCTTTGTTTCGGCCAGTTCCTGGTAGGAGAGTGCATTCTCAACGGCTATCGCAACCTGATGCGCCACCTGCACCAGGAGTTCCACATCCTCGGTTGCCCATGGCCCTATGTTGATACGGGCAATTTCCAGAGTCCCGAGAGTGCGGTTCGGAGTTACGAGTGGAATGGAGCAAGTAGATCCAAAACCAAGAGATACGAGCCTTCCGTACTCGGGAGATGGAAAGCGCACAAAATCGGGCTGACTGAGGACAATCGCCCTTCCCGAACGCAGTGCTTCCGCACTTGGCAGGCCGGTAACATCTACATCCGGCTCATCCGTGTCAAAAAGCTGTTCACCCGTGAAGTGAAGAGCGTATGGCCTCATTCTGTGAGTGTTTTCATCGTAGAGGGTCAGCACGGCGAAGTCATGCTCGACGATTCGCGAGAGTTGGTCAGAAATCGATGCGAACAGCGCATTCCATGGCAATTTCGATACCAGCGCGTTCGTCACATCGAACAGCACTTGGAGCCGGTCGCGCTGCTGTGTAAGCTGTTGCTGCATCAAGTACGCGTCAACCGTAACCGCGGCTTCGGATGCTACCCGCTGGACGAGCGCAAGCTCCACTTCGCTCGGCTCATACTTCGATCGTGCTCCGGAAGCGAGTACGCCGAAGGCCAGAACTCCTAGGTGTCGAGACCCGTTACTGAGAGGAACGAAGGTCGCCCCACGCACTCCCTGGCTAAGAAGGTAAGTAATGAATTTCGACCAGCGGGTTTCAGCAGTGAGGTCTGGAATGACAATAGGCTGTTGCTCCCGCAAAACCCATTCAGCGGGACTATCCTCAACAGCCATGACCGTTATTCGGGACTTGACGGCCTGAATACCCGTTGCGGCATGTAACCGCATGACGTTCTGATCTGCATCAAGGAGCGCCAGCCCAAGATAGTCGAACTCGACTACTTGGCGAAGCGACCGGTCAAGACTGTCGCATAGGCTCTGCAGATCGCTGTGTCCCGAGAGGGATTGCGCCAACTCGAATAAGGACCGGTAAAGGCTATTCTCAATGGAGTCCACATGTCTGATCATAACAAGGCGTGGCTTTCGCGGAGGCTCAACCGGCATTTTGAACAAGCAAACGCCGTCTCCTGGTCATGTTTGAACGCTTTCGACGGAGGCAGAGACGAAAAGTCTTGTTTCGCGCACAACTCCAATCTTCTGGGCACCCGATTGAAGCGCTTGCATTTTTGTGCCGCACGAAGATGAACTTACCATTTCATCTCCATTGCCAAGAGAATCAACCCGGCGGCACTGTCGGTCCTACTTTTGGAGTTGACCATCATGTCGTAGAGGTGCGGATCCGCCTGATTCTCTCCGTAGTTGATGTGCACATACTGCAGGCGCTCTTCGTCCACGGAATGGATCAGCGCCGTCACATCCGTGTGATGCGTTTCGCGCATCTGGATTCTGCGT
>JARLFX010000187.1 GCA_031296355.1 Acidobacteriaceae bacterium | reverse complement strand
CTCAACGGGCCGGTTGTAGGACGGGATGCAGATGGAAATAACAGGTTTCATCTATCTCCTATGCTCTTTCTAGGGCCGCATCGATGGCGGCACAGTACCCTGCTATCTCACTCTGCGGATCGCATTCGCTGCGCACCAGTTCCCGCGATCGCTTCTGCATGCGCGCCAGCGTTTCAGGCTCGACGACGCGAACGATCGCATCGGCAAGACCCTTCACGTCGCCTCTCCGAATCACAAAACCATTCTCTCCATCGCGGATCACCGTCCCGGAGGCGCCACAGGCATCGGTTGAAATCAAAGCACATCCAGCCAGAGCGCCTTCCACGAAGACCTTGCCGAAGGTGTCGCGATAACTCGGCAGGGCAACGACATCGGCGGCCTCATAGAGCCACACCAGATCGTCGCGGCTCAACTGGCCCAGGAACTCCACGCGGTCGCGAACGCCCAGGCTCTCGGCGTGAGCGAGGTAGTCCTTCACCGTGCCTCCGGCTCCATTTCGCAGTTCCTCGGGCCCGGCAAACAGCACGCGCACGTCGGCCTTCTTCGCAATTTCAGGAACAGCGCTGATCAGGTCGCGCACGCCTTTGAATGGGTGCAGGTTTCCGACAAAGGCGATGATGTGATGATGGCCTGCGGCCAGCCTGGTTCGGGGGAAAGGATTCTGCCGTTCGCTGCGGCAGTTCCATCGTTTTTCAAATTCGTCGTATCCACTGCTAAAGATCGCTTTATAGAGGCGGTCTTCCGGAACCTTGTAGAGCCGCTGCAAGGTTTCCCTGCTGATCTCCGTCTGGTAAATCACAACTGTGCTCAGATCAAGGAGAAATCGCTTTGCCGCCCTGATCGGCCACCTGCGATTGCGCTCGATCTCATAGGGGAGCGTCTGGTTCACGGAGATCAAGGGCTTCCGCAGCAAGCGCGCAACCGAGGCGCAGACCAGGGCGCTTACCGCCTGAAGACCCATGAGCACCACGACATCTGACTCGACCGCGCAGCGGATTGCTGCCCGCAGATTCCAATTGCGAGACGTTCCCTCCGGCACTCCGTTCTGGCCGGAAAGCGAAAAATATTTGCCGCGAATTGCGGAGGGAAGATAGGCGATGCCCGATTGCTCCTGGTTCGGGTGATAGAACACCGGATAGCACTTGACCGCGTGGGTACACTGGCCGGCAACGCCCTTGAGAAAGTCGGCCGTTACCTCGGACAAGTCATAGGCCAGGACTCCTACCGACTTTCTCTCGCCAGGCATACCCTGCCGGAAGCTCACGCAATCCTCCGCAAGTAACCGTTCGGATTAAAGGTGAGCAGATGCTGTTCGCATTCCTTGTCGCACTGGAATTGCCGATTCCCGGCGCAAAAGGCTTCTGCCGCTTCAAAGGGGCCCGGGCCATGCCCGCTGAAGCTCGGATGCCCATTGACATTCGAATCCTCGACGATCAGATACGATCCGGCGGTGACCAGCGGCGAATAAAGTTCCAACTCTTTTGCCACATTTTCGCGCGAGTGATCGGAATCGAGAACCACCATGACAGGAGACTGGCTGCCAATCAGTGTTTTGACCCGGTCGACAATTGCCGTGTCTGTTGAGTATCCGGTGAGGGATACGATTTCAGGAATCGCGCAGGCCGGAAGCATCTTCGGATTCACATCGACGGTAATGACTTTCGTGGAGATTCCGTGCAGCCGGGCCATGTCTGTATAAAACAGCGCCGACCCTCCAAACGCAGTCCCTGTTTCGACAATGACTGCGGGCTTGATGCGGGCGATCAGGCTGGCAACCTGCCACAAATCGCAGGGATTCTTGATGATCCGCACCCCTCGCCAATCCATCCGGTCGGCGATGCCCAGCATGTAGTAAAGGTCGTTGAACCTGGCGACAAGATCCGCGGCGGACTGGTTGCGGAGAATCTCACTGACGTCGATGGGAATCTGTTTAGGCTTTGGCCGTATGAAATTGATGACTCTCTTCACATAACTGGAATTCATCGAACTCTCTCTCTTTTTTGATTTTGCCATCTCTGCGTTTTCTGCCTCGCCTGCCGAAGGATCTTCCTGAAAAACATTTAATTCGTTAGCCGGATGATCGAAAGCGGCGAGTCATTCCCCACACCTCTCGATCTACTGTCGAATCTTTGAGGGCCTGTTTTTTATGGGGGTACATCCACCGCGCTGCTACGACGCATCTGCCAGGCGCAGGGAAGGAATCGCCTCAACCTGGATGCGGCGCGACCTAAGCCACCGGCGCTCGACGAAGAACCAGGACAAGACCGCCGCTTGCGCAGTCAATGCCGCGGCAAGGAAGGCCGTCAAAATCGGAAAGCGCTGGAATGCCCCAAGCGCAACCAATGATTGGATGATTGGAAAATGCAGGACGTAAGTTCCGTAGGAAAAATCGCCCCACCGTGTTGGGCCCTTGATTTCCGGCAGCGAGAGGCAGAAGAAAAGCACGAGGACCGGAATACTGAGAGGACGCAGCACGAACCACTGCGTAAACGAAAATGCCACATAACAGAGCAACGCCGGCGCAACCAGCCAGCGGCCGATTCTCTTGAATGTCGTCAGATTGCGATAAATCAAAGCTCCGATGCAAAAGAAGCTCAACTGCCCCGGAAGCTGGTAGGCCAGATGAATATTTGAGCTGGTCGCAAGGCGGTAGATTATCGACGCGACCGTAATCGTGCCAAGTACCGATGTGTAGCCTAATTTCCGGCATGCCCAGACCAGCAAGGGAACAATCAGATAGAACGCGACCTCGATCTTGATTGTCCAGAGAGGCGCATTGAGATCGACGGTGTCCGGATTATTTTGAAACACACCGGAAACGCCCGGATGCAGGAAGTTCATGAAGGTGAGGTTTGCCAACAGGAACTTCCCTACATGGAAGGACCGCGAAAACACCACGGCGATGGCCACGCAAAACGCCGTTGAAAGCCAATACGCCGGGAGGATGCGCTTCGCGCGTTTCAGAAAGTAGTCGCGCGGCGATTTCGACCTCTCGAAACTGGCCACGATAAGGAAACCGGAAATCGTGAAAAAACCCTCGACAGCCCCGTGCGAATCGACATTACACAAGAAATGCAGCGCAGGCTGCCGACTTGCAACCCAGAGATGCGCGAGAAACACCGTGGCGGCAAGCAACAGGCGAGCCAAATCGAAGTTGTTAGGCTTCACTTTCATTGTTACCTCTGGCGAGCAAGATGCCGCCCCGCTTTTGGCCGTTGCGGGCTATTCCGCACGCGCGAAGTAGGTGGCTAACTCCGACCAACTGGCACTCAACTGTCGGGGAAGGCCGAAGATGAAACTCCTTGGAATGCGAAGCAGGCGCATTGGAGAGATCCGCAGAATAGAGCTGGATGCCGCTACCAGAATTGCGAAAGCGAACACTTCGGCAATCACCAGATTGAGAGCCAGGCTTCTGGCGCCTGTGATGAAGCCGCATGCTGCTCCGATCACGACCACGGCGAAGGAGACGCCATTGGATACAACCCCAGGCCACGTACGATCCACGCCTCGCAGCATCGACTCAAGCGCGCGCGAGTGAGCGCGCATTGCCATGACCAGGAGCAGAATGTACGTAGGTTGAATGGCCCCGGCAAAGGCTTCTCCAAAAGCAATTCGGATCAGTGGAGCGATCAGGCAGGCCGCGCAGAGAGCGGCAACGAGGATGGCAACCTTCAGCACGCACATCCGATGGACAATCAGATCGGCTGGATCATGCGACGCGGCGACTTCAATGAATCCAAGCTGGGCGAATGCCTCGGCAAGAAGAGATAGGGGATACGCTGCCGAAAAGGCCACTGCGTACAGCCCGTTTTCGATAAATCCTGCGTTACGAATCAGGATCGCCCGGTCGGCCAGAATATAAACGAGCGCAATGCCCGCGGGTCCAAAGAACCTTAACCCGTGCCGGAAGAGCTCCCAACAGTAGTCGATATGGATGTGGCTCAGGAAATTGAGCCTTCCCAGACGCCGGATTTGGAGCACCACGATGCCCCACTGAATCACCTGCAGGGCGATGCCGATGCACAGCGCCGAGGCGCTGTGCGTCACCCACATGATTCCGAGCACCACGATGTAGGAGGCGGCGGTCAGCAACTGCATGCCATTCACCCAATGGAACAGGTGACGTGACCGTTCGATTGCATAAAGCACGGGACTGAGGACCATTGCAACCGACAGGCCGCATACAAGTTGAACGGCAAATCTCAGTTCCTGTTTATCGGGCGGAAGCAAAAACGGGACAACCACTACGGCCAGGGCCGAACCAATGACGCCGAGGATGGCGGTCAGTAAAAATCCAGTCGATGCTGCCTCATTCGCCGATCGGCGGCCGGAAGATATGTGAAACGACGTTGCCAGTGGAATACCCAGCGGCAGGATCGAGGAGATCAGGGATGGGTAATAGCAGATGACCGCCAGCGCACCGCGGCCGGCAGGGGCCAGCAGGCGCGCGCTCAGAACGCCCGAGACCAGATTGCAGACAAGCCCCAGCACCAGAGTGGCTGAGGTGGAAAGGTACGTCGACCGGACATTCTTCAACTCCGTCGGCGCTTCGATGCTAGCTGCGGGTTTCGGTGCTGAGGACACGACTTGAGATTCTTTCTGGCCCAGATGAAAGGTGACCCAGGAGCCGAGAGCATGCGCATGGCCGGTCCCTAATACCTGAAACTTCCCCTCTTGTGCTCCAAGAGGAATATTCCAACTGGCAACCGAATCGGTAATCGATTCAATTTAATTGGCTGAGGACAACGACCGGGAGAGTTCAAGCGGACGGGGCGGCGGAGCCAAATACTTCGATCGAAGATCGAGCGATTCCAGCCAACACAACGTAAGCAACGGCAGCCCGTTGAAAGCCAGGTAATAAAACGCGATGGACAATGTTCCGGAAAAGGTGGAAATACTGATATTCAACAGGCAACAGGCCCCAAGCAGAACTGAACCGACCGTTGCGCCGCGATGCACCGCATCGGAGCAGATTCTTACCAGACGCCCGATCAGATAGTGTCCCAGAATGACGCCAAGCACGCCAAAGTTGTAGTAAAGCTCGCAGATCGAGCCCGGCGGAATACTGTTGTTATCCGGGTCATTCAACAGGTAGACGCCAATAATGCTTGTAATTCCCTGGACGTGGGGAATCTTCACCGAGCTATGCGTGAAACTCAGGGTATCGTTGACAACGCGGCTTATGCCCTCCAACAGAGTGGAACCCAGGCCATACCCTGAATTTGCCGTTAACGTGAAGCCAAGACCGACCATGGAAAAACGGCCGGCATGCCAGTCCACGATGTTCACGATGTCCTCGGAGATTTGCGGCCGCCATTCGGACCGCGCCGATGTCATCGCAATCATGAGCGCGACTAGAACCGTAAGCATCATCGGGAGGATCGCCGCAGTCCGTTGCTTTTTAAGGCGCGTGATGCACATGAGCAGAGGCACAATTCCAAACAGGATAGTGGCGCGGCCTCCGGTCCAATAGGAATTCACAACGATTACGGTCAATGAACCGCACAGAACCACAACGGTCTTCAGCCGGCTATCGCCCCAGCGCCCGCTCAGGATGGCAATCGCGAGGAAGGATATGCCCCAGGGCACCCACTG
>JARLFX010000186.1 GCA_031296355.1 Acidobacteriaceae bacterium | reverse complement strand
TTAGATGGCGCTAGGTGAAATAGACGAGAAAGCTTCTGGCATCGACCCTCGGCAGTGCCGCGAGCAGTTGCAGCGCCTGCTCAGCAGCCGTTGTTTCGCCAAAAGCCCGCGCCTGTGCTCCATGCTGGAGTTCATTTGTACGCGAACGCTCGACAACCACCCTGACGATCTCACTGAACAGCAGATTGCCATCTGCATTTTCGGGCGCAAGCCCGGCTACAACTCCAGCGAAGACACCATTGTGCGTAGCACCGCCCGGCATCTTCGCCAGCGGCTCGAGCTCTACTACAGCGATGAGGGCAGGCAAGACCCCCTCTGGATCGACATTCCCAAGGGCAGCTACCTGGCCCAGTTCAATCCGCCCCACTCAGTTCCTTCCGAGCCCAATTCGGAAACGGCCGTAGAACTCACCGCGCCTCTGCAAGATCTTCCTACCGCGCGAAAACTCCAGCCCAGCCGGTTGGGCGCACCGCGCGGCTGGCCTATCGCTGCCAAGATTGCCGTGGTCCTTCTCGCCCTCTGCGCCTCGTTGGAGTTGCTCGCTTTTTACGTCACCCGTCAGAAGGTGGAACCAGCCCAGCCGGCCGGGCCGCAGGCTCTCTGGGAAGCCATTTTTACCCCCGGCCGCAAGACTCTCATAGTCCCCGGTGATGCCAGCCTGGACACCTACATTGCATGGGAGCAGCACGGTGTTTCTCTTGACGAATACACCAACCAGACCTACCAGAACCACGTCACGGTCAGTCGCCCGCCGTCCGCCACAGACGTTCCTATCAGTGTTCGCTCCGTTACTCCAATGGCCGACCTTCGTCTTGTCTCCGAATTGACTCGTGCTGTCCAACGTTCGAATATTCAACAAGCGGAGAACTGGGTAGAGATTCGCTACGCGCGAGATGTGGTTGTCGCCGACACGCATACGAACAACCTGGTTCTGATTGGCCCGGAAACATTCAATCCCTGGGTGACTCTCTACCAGCCAATGTTGGATTTCAACATACACTGGGACTACAAGACCGACGTCTATAGCGTCACCAACCGC
>JARLFX010000185.1 GCA_031296355.1 Acidobacteriaceae bacterium | reverse complement strand
TGTCACCGAGCGGTTGAAAACCAGCCAGAGGTGAGCGATTCAAAACCAGCCACCCTGAGGTAAATGATTCATATCAATTTTTTCTTTTCGATCAAGTGATTTTCGCTTCGAGTTAAGACAAGCCGGGGCCGAGCTGCGAGCCTTAGCTCGCGGCCCCGGCGGTCGGAGGTTCGTTTGTCTTTCTGCCTTTGCCGGCTTCCTGGGTGACCGCTGGCGCCTCTTTGACCCGATAACTTTTGCCGGTGATGGCGACGACTTGGGCGTGATGCAGGAAACGGTCGATGATGGCTCCGGCGGTGGGCACGTCACAGAGGAGTTTGCCCCATTCCTCCAGTGGCCGATTGCTGGTCATGATGGTGGAGCGATTTTCGTAGCGGCGCATAATGACCTCCAGCAGATATTCACCGGAGTGTTTGGGCAGTTGCTTGAGTCCCATGTCATCAATGATGACGAGGTCGGGCTTCAGATAGCGGCGGAGCGTCTTGTCCTGTTGGTTGAAGGCCTCGTCTTGCAGGAAGTCACGCACCAAGTCAAAGATGGAGCGGTAGAACACGACGAAGTTCTGCCGGATGGCCTCATAGCCGATGGCCTGAGCCAGATGGGTTTTACCGACCCCGGGCGGGCCGAGGAAGAGCACATCCTTGGCTTGGCGGATAAACCGGCAGGTGGCCAGCTCAAAGAGCTCCTTTTTATGGACGGACGGATTAAAACTCCAGTCGAAGTCGTCCAGCGTTTTCAAGTGGCGGAAGTCCGCCAGTTTGGTGTGCCGTTCCATCTTGCGTTGCTGGCGGACGTTCAGTTCGTCCTGACAGAGGAGTTCAAGGAACTCGGCATGGCTCAGACGATTGGCGGCGGCTTCTTGCAGGCGCACCTCGAGCGTTTGGCTCAGGCCGGAGAGACGGAGTTGTTTCAGTGTGTTTTGGAGGGCATTCATGTGGGGTTGATGGGGGCGGAGTTAAAGCAGTCGGGCACACAGTCCCGATAGGTGTTGAGGTTGCGGATCAGTGGATGGGTTTCCAGAAAGTCCAGTTGGGGCGAGGGGGCGGCTTGTTCGATCAGCGTGCGCAAATCGCGCAAGCGCCAGGTGCCGTGATGCAAGGCCTTTTGCGTCGCACTTTCCAAGGTTTTAGCCGGATGCTTTTGGGCCAGCGCCAACAGGCCATGCAAAACGCGGGTGCCGATCGGGCCGCGCTGTTGGACCATGGCCTCGGCCCAACTGCCCGTCTGCGGGCCAATGAGCCGCGCCCGGTCGAGCAACTGCTCCAGACTCTGTTGGACCACCTGGCGGTAGGGCGAATGCAAATGGGCCGGGTCGGTGGTGAACTGGCCCGGTTCGGCCAGCGCATGCACGGCAATGACCTCCCGGCGCTGATTGAACACCCGCAGCAGGCGGGCCTCCCAGCGCGCCCAGACCTGCCGGCCCACATATTCGGGCGGCACGGAGTAATACGCTCGCTGCAACTCAAT
>JARLFX010000184.1 GCA_031296355.1 Acidobacteriaceae bacterium | reverse complement strand
TCATGGAGCCGTCGCCGTTCACGTAGGTGACTTGCAGTTCGTGTTGCGGCTGGGTGAGTCTGCTTACGTGGATGAGCTGTAGCTCAGATTGCGGAATCCAGTGGCCACGCACCATCACGCCGGCGATGCGCTGCGTGTTGGAGATGTTCGCCAGCGGATTGGCTGAGAGCAATACCAGGTCCGCGCGGCTGCCTTTGGTGACGGTGCCGAATTCGCGTGAGGCATGCAGTTCTTTGGCGGGGGTGACGGTGACGGATTGGAGGGCCTGGTAGGGGGTACGGCCACTGCGAACCTGCTGCTGCAGCATCTGCTGCAGGGCGGCGCCGGTGGCGTCAGCATTCGCAGGCTGGCTTACCTTGGCATCGGTGGTGCTGTAGAGCGTGGGGCCAAGCAGCTTGCCGGTGGCGATCTGGTCGCGCCATGGTGCGGAGCTGCCGTCGAGGCCGAAGACGGTGGTGACGCCGCTGGCGAGGTAAGACTGGAAGTCAGACTGCGAATCGACGTGGGCGTGCGAGGCGGCGAAGCCGGGGATGATGTATTGGCCGGTGGCATCGATGCTGGTTGCGCCTGCGGGGACCTTGACGCCGCTGGCGGGTCCGACGCTGACGATGCGGTCGCCGCGCACGAGGACGGTCTGATCGGAGAGCAGGTGGTTTGCATCCATCGGGATGACGGAGACATGAACGAATGCTGTGGTGGCCGATGCATCAGCGGATGAAGCGGCGGGCTGCGGCTTGCTGGCAGCGAAGGCGGCGACGGGGAACGCGAGCAGGCAGAGCGAAGCGATGGTGCGCTGCAGGCGAGTGGTGCGAGATGTGGTGAGGAAATTCATGACTGCTCCTGATGTGCATGTAGATGACTTACGCGAGACTCAGACTGCGAGCAGACGGGGAAGTTTCAAGAAACACGAGTGAAACTTTTTGCGAGTGCTGCAGTCTAAACTCGATCTGCATTCCTCGCCGCGAACTGTCTTCGTCCTCTACTTCTCCATACGCAAAGAGCACTCGCGCTGAATGCAAAAAGTTTTAGAGAATGTTTCGCAGTGATGAATTTGTGATCGCGATGCGTTGTGAGGGGAATGTTTGCAGTGAGTGAAAACATGCAAGCGCAGGACGCGCGGAGAAGAGAACAATCTCCGGTATGAAGATGCGGAGAAATCATGCAGAATCGGAGAGAAAAATGCGGTTGCGAGAGAAAAAACGCATTGAATTCCGCAGATTTGTATGGTGAATTTTGCGGTGAGCATGGACAAGCTTGCGGCTCATCCGCGGTGTTTGATTTCACCCTTTGCGGTCGCAGCGGGTGCCATTTTGGAACTGGAGGGGGGTACCCCCTCCCCCTATCGAAATGCTAAATATCCTGTTTGCAGTTATTTAGCCAACAGCGTTGCCGCTAAATATTTCAAAACAAGATATTTACGGGTAAATATTTCATTCCATAGAGGTTATGGTAAGGACTTTGCAGGTGATTCGGGGAGGATCACTGCTTCTATTTTACAGGATTGAGAGGGAAAGTACGCCAAAGTGCGCGGAACAAAATAAAGGTTGCGGAGAGGCTGGGTTGCCGATAGGGTTGGGCATTCCCCAATTTCTGAAATCAATGTGGAGAGAGTTCAACCATGCGCGGAGTACTGACTGGAATATTTTCGTTAGCAGTGGCAATGGCGCCAATCGCACTCGCGCAGACGACGCCGGTTACACCCGCGGCTCCGATGGCAGATGCGGACAAGCCGCGCGTGTATGTGACGGATAGCAACTCGTGGCAGATGACGGGCGGCGGCGGCGGCGGCGTGGTGGGCGGTACTGGTGGCTACTCCAGTTCAACCGCAGGCGGTGCGCGGCCGCAGACGGCGGAGATCATCAAGACCTTTGGCCAGCGGTGCCCGCAGGTGATGATTAACAACCGCCTGGATATGGGCGACTATGTGGTGCAGCTGGAGCACGAGGGCGGCAAGGGGCTGCTGGCGCACAAGGACAAGGTGGCTGTATTCGTGCGGAAGACGGGCGACTCGATCTTCTCGGAGTCGACGCTATCGGTGGGCGGGTCGGTGCAGGACTCCTGCAAGGCGATCCTGGCGCACTGGGGAGCGCATGCGGCGGAGCTGAAGGCGATGGCAGCACCGCCGGCGCCGGGTACGCAGACGATTGTGGTGGCATCTCCGGCGGCGGCTGCTCCGGCGAAGGCGAGCATCAACGTGACCTCGACCCCGGCGGGCGCGGACATCACCATCAACGGAAACTTTGTGGGGAACACGCCGTCGCTGGTGGAAGTGGATCCCGGCGATAACGCGGTGGTGATCTCGAAGAAGGGCTTCCAGGACTGGAAGCGCACGCTGAAGGTGAAGGGCGGAACGATTAATCTGAATGCGGAGCTGGAGACGAAGTAGCACCGCCCAGTAAGGAAATGCAGGACGAGAGGACGCGGCTTTAGGCTGCGTCCTCTATCTGTTTAGGGGGAAAGCGCAGTGGCAAAAATTCGTGGTGTGTCCTGAGCTAGATGTGGCAGTTTGAGCGTGGAGATCGGGACATATGTATGATGTCCTCCTTATTCCCCGGGGCGTTTAGGGCTGTGGCTTCGGCGGGAATAGAGGTGGCTTCGAGTCCAGGAGATATAAAACTTTAATTAAAATTACTGTTTTATAAAGAAGAATATTGTTTTCCAGAGAATTTTCAAATCGAGTAATAGAGAACGCTGCTCCGCATATAAACGATCTAAAGAAGTCTGATTTTGAAGGCCACCTGTTATTTGCCATAGCCCTGTGATGCCTGGTTTTAAATGCTCTATGTTCGTGCTCTTCGCTTCGTTCTTACTCTTCTGCTGGAGACGCCTTGCTCTTGGACCTACTAGTGCTAGTTCTCCCCTTATCAGATTTAAAAACTGTGGTAATTCGTCCAGGCTATATCGACGCAAAAATCTCCCTAAGCGAGTCATTAGCAATGTTTCACCGGAGGTGCTCCTCTTGTAGGTGCGGAACTGAAATAAATCAAAAGCCTTTCCCCGTTTTCCTATCACTCGAGTTTTAACTAAAACGGGTCCTGGTGATGAAAACTTGATAAGCAGCCCAATCGCCATGGAGAGAGGCAGTATAGTAACCATTAGAAGAACCCCTAGACAGATTTCCCCAGCTCTTCTGACTATTTCATCCAATGTTCCGAGCGAACTGTTTTGAGCGAATGATGTTAGTTTTCTTGCTGCTCTGAGAAAGCCTAATGCATACAGGGCTTTGCTAAACTCGCCGGGAATTTGACTCAGATCGCTGTGCCACTCCTCATCATAGCGAGCGCGAGTATTGTCGGGCAGCCTCGTCAACGCTAGGCGGATTAGCCATTCGCTAAGCCGGGCGGACCAAGCCGTTATCTCGTTTGTGAGACATTGAATAATCACGCCAGTGACTATCAGAGATGCAATGGTCTTCATTGCCATGCAAGTACTCCCTTCATGGGAGCATGCTCTCTGAACGATGCTTCTGTCTGTTTGGCCCCGAGGGTTGTAAGTTGATAGAGCCGCCGCCGGGGGCGCTTCACAATTGATGGATCAACATTTTCCCATTCGCTGGTGAGCCAACCAGCGGCTTCCAGCCGCGCAAGAATTGGATACAAAGTTCCCGAGGCTAGACCGGTGGCAAGTGCGATATCAGCTCCAGATTTTTGTTCCAGCGGGGAGCAAATAAACTCCCGAAGTAGTTTTAGTATCGGTCCGGTTATTCTAATGTCGGTTCTCATGTAGAAAGTCTACATAGGTGCCGATTGAATGTCAAGATAAGTGAGGTTGCTCGGGTAGATGCCGAGCATAGGCAAGGATATTTAGCAGAAGGCTCGAGTTGAAGAAAATCTGACTCAGAGATTCTCCGTTGTGCTCAGGATGACGACGTAAGAGACAGAGGCGAAATGCTAATCGCTCATGAAGCCCCATGGTTGAGGAGGGGTTGAATGGAGTGGTGGCGTGGACGGCGCACATGCAGGTTCCTCCGCTACGCATCGCAAAGTGCCGCGATGCTTCGGTCGGAATGACGGCAGTTAAAAACAATAACAAAAACAAGGGCAAAAATAAGAACGAGAGCAAGAGTAGCGAAGGCAAGTCCACTTCAGCAGTTTCCGGTCGGAATGACGACAGTTGTGGACGGTGATGCAGGTGCAATGGCATGCGTAGTGAGGCGCTTGTGCGATAGGATGGTGGGCGATGCGTGAGGAACGTACGTTTTTCGTCTATATCGTTGCAAGCCGGAGCAGGACACTCTATCTCGGCTTTACCAATGACCTGCACAGGCGGGTTTGGGAGCACAAGAATAAAATTCGTGACGGTTTCTCTGCAAACTACAACTGCGACCGTCTGGTCTGGTATGAGTCCTTCGCGCTGGCGGTGGAAGGCATTCCCCGAGAGAAGCAAATTAAGCGATGGAACCGGGCGAAGAAGCTCGCACTCATTGCGGCGATGAACCCGGCTTGGATTGATTTGGCGGAGGAGTGGTACAAGTAGGCACTTTCCTGATTACCCATGAAGACACGTGTTTGAGGATGGTTTAAGTGGAGTGGTGGCGTGGAGGGCGCATATGCAGGTTCCTCCGCTACGCATCGCAAAGTGCCGCGATGCTTCGGTCGGAATGACGGCAGTTTGGGGGGACGGGGAAAGCAGGTCCCTCGGCTTCGCTCGGGATGACAGGCTTAAAACAAGGAAGGCGCGGCTGGTAGCCGCGCCTTCCTTGTTTTCTATTTGGTGAGCGTATTGTGCGGGCTGAAGCCCGCACCTACCTTCAAACAAAACTACTGGAGCAGCGTGCCACTTTCCGGGATGGTTTTAGCTTCCTCGGGCGGGATGACTACTGCCGCCGCGACCTTATCTTCGGGGTCGAGGCTTAGGAGTTTTACGCCCTGGGTGCTGCGGCCGGCGGCGCGGATCGTCTTGGTATCCATGCGGATGATCTTGCCGTACTGGCTGATGATCATCAGCTCGCTGGTCTCGTCGACGAGCTGGATGCTGGAGACTTTGCCGACCTTTGGCGTGGCCTTGAGGTTGATGACGCCCTTGCCGCCGCGGGTCTGCAGGCGGTAGGCATCAACGTCTGTCCGCTTGCCGAAGCCGTGCTCGGTGACGGTGAGGATGAGGCAGGGGGTGAGGCCGAGCTTCTGGTCGAGCTTTTCGAGCTTCTCGCGGGCGGCGGCGTCAATTTTTTCCTGGTCAGGATCGGAGGCGGTGGCGGCGATGACCTTCTCCGCATCTTTGGTGAGGCCGGCGGCGGCGGCGCGTTCGAGGCGCTGGGCGTTGCGGGCTTCAGTGGATGGGGTGACGGCCGTGCCGACGACATAATCGTCCTTCTTGAGGTCGACGCCGCGGACACCGTAGGCCGGGCGGCCCATGCTGCGGACATCGTTCTCATTGAAGCGGATGGCGAGGCCGTTGTGGGTGGCGAGGAAGATGATCTGCTTGCCGTCTGTGATGCGGGCGGCGATGAGCTCGTCTTCCTTGTCCACGCCGATGGCGATGATGCCGCGCGACATGACGTGGGAGAAATCCGTGAGCGGGGTGCGCTTGACGGTGCCGTTGCGGGTGGCGAAGAAGATGAACTTGTCAGCTTCGTTGAGGTCGCGGATGCCGAGGTAGGTGACGATCTTCTCACCGGGCTGGAGGGCGAGGAGCGAGGCGATGGCCTTGCCCTTGCCGGCGGCGGAGACGTCTGGGATCTCGTAGACCTTGATCCAGAAGACGCGGCCGGTATTGGTGAAGCAGAGCAGGTAGGCGTGGGTGCTCTCGACGATGAGCTGGGCGACGAAGTCCTCTTCGCGGGTCTTCATGCCGAGACGCCCGGTGCCGCCGCGGCGCTGCTGGCGG
>JARLFX010000183.1 GCA_031296355.1 Acidobacteriaceae bacterium | reverse complement strand
TCGTTCCACCCGCCGGGTCCTGCGTATTGGCTGAGTGCTGCGTTGGCAAGGCCAACCTCATAGAACCCAGGTAGAATCGTGGTCGGTGCCAATCCCACGTCGTTCGTGGTTCGCCACGATTGCCCACCGACTTCGCGTCCCCACTTCCATACCTCGCCTAGTCCATACTGGCAGGTGTTGAAGATAACGTCGCGATCAAGCCCATGAAGCAGAGTCCCCATTTGTCTGTATGGCTTTTTGGAGTCGTCCAGTGTCTTGCCAGTGGCGACGCGGCTGTAGGAGCACCAATCGTACTTGAGCAGATCAAAGCCCCAATCGGCATAACTGTGTGCGTCGTTCTCCTCGTGCTGGTAAGAGCCCTCAGATCGTCCGCAGGTCGTGGGCCCGGGAGAAGAGTAAATGCCTGCTTTGAGTCCGAGCGAGTGTATGTAGCCGGTCAGCGAGCGCATGTCCGGGAAGCGGCCGTTGGGGAGGATTTTCCCTTGCTCATTACGGACGGGCGGCTTCAAAGCTGGATCCTGTGAACTCGGCCTCCTCATCCAATCGTCGTCGATATCGACATACTGGTAGCCAAAATCTGCCATCCCCGAGGAAATCAACGCGGCTGCGGCCGTCCGCACATCGCGGTCCGTAATGTGGTCATAGAACGTGTACCAGTCGTTCCACCCCATTTGTGGAGTCAAGCCAATCCGGTCTCCCACTTCTATCAGAAATGGACGGCTGTCTTTGCCGCGTCGGTTGGAGGCCCTCAACGTTACGGCATACGAACCGGCCTGTTGCGGGGCGCTGCCTGTGATGATGCCAGAGCGACGATCCAGCTTGAGCGTGTCAGGAAGACGATCGGCGGAAAACCGGATCGGCCGCATTCCAGTGCAGGGAATGCGATAGAGAAATGGATGGCCCGGCCGCGCTCCATACAGCTTCGGACCATTCAGATGCGGAGTGTCCGCGGGTGGCGGCGTCAGAAGGTCGGCAGTCTGTTGGCCAAATGATGCACTCTGTCTGCCAATAACAATCAAGAGCAGCGCCATTACTAAGTTCGCAGTCCACCGTTCAAATCGAATCCGCGCCTTCATTCGTTCAATCTCTCCGACAAGACCCGTATCGTAAAGCTTTCATTCGTCGCTTCAATGGCTTCGATGTGGTTGTTAAGTGCGAAGCGTTGTCGCTTGATCTTCAGGTGAGTGCAGATCTGGAGCAAGGAGTTCTCTCATCTTGTCGATAGCGCAGGATCTCTTAACAAATCAAACTTTTGCAACAATGCCGATTTCTCAGGTTCATCGAGCGCTGTCTGGAGAAAACCGAACACTTCATCCAGTGTGGGAAGTGCATCCCATCCCCTGCGCTCCCCACCCGCCGCCACGGCTTTGAGCGCGGCAGCCGCCGAGGCAAATGTAATTGCTTCCTCGATTGCGAGGTCGCGAGCAATCGCCAGGGCGAAAGCCCCATGAAACGTATCTCCGCATCCATTGGTATCGATGGCGTCAACCGCGAAGGCCGGGAAATGTCGCACCTCCTTGTTCGTTTTCGTACTTAAAAAGCTACCGTGCGAGCCATCTGTCACAACAGTCGCCTGTCGCGGTGTGTGGGCGAGAAACGCGCAGGCGTCGCGCGGATTCAGAGCGTCGCTTGCCCAAAGGGCGAACGCTTTTGGAACAATCAGATAGTCTGTCAGCGCGGCGAGATTTTTTGCAGATTCAGATTGGCCTTCAATGTCTCCCAAGATCGGCACTCCCAGGCCGCGAACCTTCTCTGCAACTGGGAGAAGAGAGGGTTCAGTAAGATGGTCAAGAAGAAACAGCCTTGCAGACTGAATCAGCGAGTCTGGTAAGTCGTTTGCGGCAACGACGCGATAAAGCGCCGGGTCGTAGAACACATTGCGATGCCCCGCGCCATCAACCACAATGATGCTGTGGTACGGTCCGCCGGCCGGGTCGTCGCGGATAGGAGAGGTATCGACTCCATGGTGCTGCAATGCAGCCCCGATAAATT
>JARLFX010000182.1 GCA_031296355.1 Acidobacteriaceae bacterium | reverse complement strand
GATCGGCTGGAGGATGTTCATGGTCGCGCTGGAATCACGGCGGCGACCTCAAAGGAAAACCAATCATGACTCGTTCGTCCCTTTCCTGCTTCAAGGCCAACGACATTCGCGGGCGGGTGCCCGATGATCTCGATGATGATCTCGCCGTCCGCATTGGCCGGGCTTTCGCGCAGGAGCTCGGCGCCCGTTCGGCGGTGGTGGGATACGATGTGCGGCTGGAAAGCCCAGGCTTGGCGGCGGCCGTGCGGCGAGGCCTGACCGAGGCCGGGGTGGATGTGATCGACATCGGCTTGTGTGGTACCGAGGAGGTTTATTTCCAGACCTTCCACCGGGGTGTCGACGGCGGCATCATGGTCACCGCCAGCCACAACCCCAAAGGCTGCAACGGCATGAAGCTGGTCCGGGAGGGCTCGCGGCCGATCAGTGGCGAGACCGGCCTGTTCGCCATTCGCGATCGGGTGCTCACAGAGGCCGCGCTTGCCTCCGTTGTCCCGGGTCACGTGACCGAAGATTTCGACAAATCCGCCTACATCGATCACGTCCTGTCCTACGTCGACCCTGCGGAACTCAAGCCGCTCAAAATCGTGGTCAATCCCGGGAACGGCGGCGCGGGACCGGTACTGCGGCTTCTGGAAGGCCGCCTGCCCTTCCAACTCATCTACATCAATGACGAACCGGACGGCAATTTCCCCAACGGCGTGCCCAACCCGCTGCTGCTGGAAAACCGCGACGCCACCACCCGCGCTGTGCGGCAACACGGTGCCGATCTGGGGCTGGCCTGGGACGGTGATTTCGACCGCTGCTTTCTGTTCGACCACGAGGGCCGGTTCATTGAGGGCTATTACCTGGTCGGTTTGCTGGCGGAAGCATTGCTGGCCCAGTCACCCGGCGAGACCATCATCCACGACCCGCGGCTGACCTGGAACACCATCAACCAGGTCGCGACCGCCGGGGGTCGCCCGGTGCAATCCAAGACCGGTCACGCCTTCATCAAAGAAGCCATGCGGCGCGAGAACGCACTTTACGGCGGAGAAATGAGTGCACATCACTACTTTCGCCGTTTTGCCTCCTGCGACAGTGGCATGATCCCCTGGCTGTTGGTAGCCGCCTTGCTCAGCCGCACCGGCCGCACGCTGGCCGATTTGGTGGCCGAGCGTATTCGCGCCTTCCCCTGCAGCGGCGAAATCAACTATCGGGTTGACGACGTGCCTGGCACCATTGAAAGGGTGCTCGCCCATTTCGACCCCCTTGGCCCGATACTCGACCGCACCGACGGTGTCAGCCTGGAGTTCCCCGATTGGCGCTTCAACCTGCGGGGCTCGAACACCGAACCCCTTCTGCGGCTGAACGTGGAAAGCCGGGGGAACATGGATTTGGTGACGCAACGCGTGGCTGAAATCGAGGCGCTGGTCAGCGTATCGCGCGGTTATGCGGAGGGTTAACGTCCTCGCCAACCTCATCGCTCGGATTTGGTATGCGTTTGCCCTGCGGCTGGGATGGTGCGTCAAGGGCCGACAGCGGCACGAGTGGCTATTGATTCTCGAACGCGGTAATCTGACCCAAGATCAGCGGGCGGCAACCGGCGTCGCTTCGATCGCCATTATGCCAATTGATCGTCCGACGCAGCGTCTCCGGCAACGTCAGGCGGTCTATGTGGCGAACGGAGCTGCGATGTGATTGTGCGATGTGACACGTGTTTATGTCGATATCGGCATACCTCAAGCTTCTTTTCCTTCATCTCGGCGAGAACAGCTTCCGCTTCCAACGCCACCGCCGGAACCAAAAGATGCCGCGCACCGCGGCGCAGGATGTCGGTCAGGGGATCGTCAAACTCATCGGGCTGGCGCAGGCCTCACATCGTCATCACCCGGTTTCCCGCATAGCTCTCGATGATCGGGCCGTCGAAGGTGATCCAATCGAGAGTTTAGCCTCGCCAATGAACGCCTATGAGGCAGATGAAACGGCATGGACAAGGCGCTGGATCGCTTCGTCCACCGTGGATCGGGGGCAACCGAGGTTCACCCGCATATAGCCACATCCTTCGCGGCCGAATTTTTGTCCCTTGTCGAGCCAGAGTCTCGCCTTGGTGAGCATGAACTTGTCGAGAGCATCGGCGCCCATGCCGAGACCGCGACAGTCCATCCATGCGAGGTACAGCGCGTCGGCCGGCAGCACCCTGACCGCCGAGAGCGCGCCGTTGACCGCTGCGGCAAAATGGCGATGGTTGCCACGAAGATAGACCAGCAGTTCCTCCAGCCACGGTTCGCCGTATCGGTACGCCGCTTCCGCCGCCACCATCCCGAGGCTGTTCACCCCTGGCGCCATGTTCCGCTCGAACTGGCGCTCGAACTCGCCACGGATGCGGCGGCTGGGAATGATGAGATTGGCGCTTCTCAAGCCGGCGAGATTGAAGGTCTTGCTCGGCGCCGTGCAGACGATGCTGTTCCGGGCGAGCGGCTCGCCGAGCGAAGCGAAGGGATGGTGCTTCTTCATCGGGTTAACAATGAGGTCCTGGTGGATTTCGTCGGATATCACCAGAATGTCATGTCGGACGCAGATCTCGCCCATGGTCCTGAGCTCGTCCTCGGACCATGCGTTTCCCGTCGGATTGTGGGGATTGCAGAGGATGAAAAGCTTCGTATCGTCACCTATTGCCGCTTCGAAGGTGGCCGCGTCGAAATGATAGCCCTCGTCGGTGCGCAGAAGCGGCGCACAGGTCAACCGGCGACCGTTTAGCACCGCGTCGGTGTGGAAATGGGAATAAACCGGCGGCTGGATGAGTACAGAGTCGCCCGGTGCGGAAAATGCCTGGATCGCGATCCTGAGCGCGGTCACCACTCCGGGCGATTGGACAATCCAATCTCTGGATATGTCCCAGCCGAAACGCCGGCCCTCCCAGCCGACGACGGCGTCTACGTAGCTCTGCCGGACGTCGGGATACCCGAACATACCCTGCTCCACGGCCTCGCGGAGGGCATCGATAACCGGCGGCGGCGCCTGGAAATCCATGTCCGCGACCCACATCGGCAACGGATCGGCGGCGAATTCGTCCGGAGCGAGAAGCTTGGCCCCGCTCGCCCATTTCACCGAGTTCGAGTTCCTGCGATCGATCGTCCGATCGAATATTGACCCGCATCCCGTCTTTTCCACCGCAACACCCTCTTCCATAATCGTTCCTCTCTCCGCACCCCTCGAAGTCTCTTCAGAGGCGTTCGCCGGTCATCGCGTCGAACAGCGAAGCCCGCCCGAGATCAAGGCCGATTTCAATCGAGTCACCAAGATGATGGCCGAGATCGGCACTGACCCGGATCGTTACGGACTGACCACCGAGCTTGCTCCAGATCATGGTGTCGGCACCCGTGGGCTCCACCATCTCGATCTTCCCCGGTGCCCAGAAGCAGCGTCCGCCTTCGTCACCGAGGCCGGCACTGCCGAGGGTGATATGTTCCGGACGGACACCGAGGACTGCTTCGGCGCCGTCGACCAGATCGCCACCCGAGCGTTTGTAGGAACGCATGGGAACCTTGAGATTGCCGATGCCAATCGCAATGTCACCCCCCGAAATGGCAAGCCGGCCCTTGAGGAAGTTCATGCTTGGCGACCCGACGAAGCCGGCGACGAAGAGATTGCGCGGTTTGTTGTAGACCTCGTGCGGCGGCGCCAACTGCTGGATGATGCCCTCCTTCATGATGGCGATACGGTCGGCCAACGTCATCGCCTCGATCTGGTCGTGGGTAACGTAGATCATTGTGTTGCCAAGGTCCTGGTGCAGGCGCTTGATCTCGACGCGCAGCTCAGCCCTAAGTTTGGCGTCGAGGTTGGAGAGCGGCTCGTCGAATAGGAAAACGTCGACGTTGCGCACCAACGCCCGACCGATAGCGACGCGCTGACGCTGTCCGCCGGAGAGTTCTGACGGCTTGCGCTTTAGGAGTGGCTCAATCTGCAGTATGTGCGCTGCCCTGGCAACGCGCAGTTTTGCCTCGGCTTTGGGAAGGCCGGCGATCCTGAGCGCGAAGCCCATATTCTCCTCGACGCTCATGCGCGGATAGAGCGCGTAGGATTGGAACACCATGCCGATGCCACGATCTTTCGGTTCATCCCAGGTGACGTTCCTTCCCGAGATCCAGATCTCGCCATCGCTGATATCCAGGAGCCCGGCGATAGCATTGAGCAGGGTCGACTTGCCGCAGCCTGACGGTCCGAGGAGGACCAAAAACTCGCCCTTGCCGATGTCGAGCGACATGCGGTCGAGCACGGTCAGCCCGCTATAGCGGATGACGAGGTCCCGGACCGACACGCTGATCCCTCCAGAAGCCGTCTCGCGATTGCCGCTGCTGACGGAATGCGCCGTTTCGGCGTTGATTTTGCTCATTTTCCTCAACCTTTTACGGCGCCAGCCGCGATGCCGCGGACGAACCAGCGGCCAGATATGAAGTAGACGACGAGCGGCACAGCGGCGGTGAGGATGGTCGCAGCCATATCCACGTTATAGGCGCGCGTGCCCTGCGTGGTGTTCACGATGTTGTTGAGTTGGACCGTCATCGGCCAGTTGCTCTGTCCGGCGAAGACGGTTCCAAGTAGAAAATCGTTCCAAATACCGGTGACCTGCAGGATGACGGCGACGATGACCATTGGCGTCGACAGCGGCAGCATGATCGAGACGAAGATGCGCCAGAAGCCCGCGCCGTCGACCCGAGCGGCTCTAAAGAGCTCGATCGGCACCGACGAAAAGTAGTTGCGGAACAGCAGCGTCATCACAGGAAGGCCGAAGATGACGTGCACAGTGATGATGTTGAACAACGTCCCATAGAGCGACACGTAGGCGTAGACCCGAACCAGCGGATAGATGAAGATCTGGTAGGGAAGAAAGGCGCCGGCCAGAAGCAGACCGAACAGGAGGTTCGATCCCTTGGTCCGCCACAGCGACAGGCTGTAGCCCAGCAGCGCGCCGGCGAGGATCGAAAGGATCACGGCAGGCACAGTAATTGCGATAGAATTGGCAAAGCCTACCTTTAGACCGTCGCAGGTGACGCCGGTGCAGGCGTTCGACCACGCCTCGATCCAAGGTTCCACGGTGAAGTCGTGAGGCAGGGCGAAGATCTGGCTCCTCCGGATCTCGTCCTGCGTTTTGAAGCTCGTTACCACCATGATGTAGAGCGGCATCAGGAAGAACAAGCAACTCACCACCGCGAAGGCGTAGACACCAGCACGACTAGCGGTGAGACGGTTCGGTTTCGGACCGCGAGGGTGAGTTTCATTTTTGACGGCCGCGGTCATCAGCGGTTTCCCCTCTTTTCGCGGAAGTACTCGAAGTAAAACCACGGCGTGAAGAAGACGAGGACGAAGACAAGCATGACGGTACAGGCGGCTGTTGCGAGGCCGATGTTTGACCGTGTGAAGAAGAAATCCATGATGAATTTGGCCGGCACGTCGGTCGAAAGGCCGGGTCCGCCGCCGGTCAGGGCGACCACGAGATCATAGGCCTTGATGACCGAGAGAGACATCAACACCACGGCGGTGACGACGGTAGGGCGTATCATCGGCAGGGCAATCGAGACGTAGACGCGCCAGGTCGGGATGCCGTCCACTCGCGCCGCCTTCCAGATTTCCTGGTCGATGCCGCGCAGCCCAGCGAGCATCAGGGCCATGACGAGGCCGCATCCCTGCCAGACGCCGGCGAGGACGAGTGCGTAGATCGCCCTTTCTGGTGTCACCAGCCAATCGAAAGTAAAGCTGGACCAGCCGAAGTCGTGCATCGCCTTCTCAATGCCGACCGTAGGATTCATCATCCACTGCCAAACGAGACCGGTGACAATGAATGAGAGCGCCTGGGGATAGAGGATGATCGTCCGGATCGTGTCCTCGGCGCGGATCTTGCTATCGAGAATCGCTGCCAAAACGAAGCCGATGACGAGGCACAGCACCATCATCAGCACGCCGAACGTCACGATATTGTGCACCGCGATGTTCCAGCGCTCGGTGGCGAACAGTCGCCGGTACTGGTCAAAGCCGACGAAGGTGGTGTTCGGTAACATCTTGGAACTGGTCAGCGAGATGAAGGCAGTCCAGACCATGGTGCCGACGTAGGCGCCGAGCACAAGCGCCCAGAAGGGAATGATCGTCAGCGTCGCACCCCAGCTTCGCTTCTGTTTTCGCGCCATGCCGGCATTCTCCTGTCTATCGCTGGCCGAAGCTGGCGGGCTGCGTTGAGCCCGCCAGCAGAGCACGCCGCTTAGCGCGTCGAGATCGCTTTCTCGAACTTGCCGACGAAGTCATCGACCGACGCATTCTTGTCGGCCCACGCCGCGCTGAGTACGTCCTGGATGGCGCCGATGGCGTCGGGGCTGATGTAGAAGTCCCGGTCACCAACCTGGTTGGCCGGATCAGCCATCAGCTTGAGGCCGATCTGGCCGCAAGGATCAACCTTGGACATGTCGACATCGTTGCGGACCGGGATCGAGCCCTTTACGAGGTTGAAGGCGACCTGAACGTCCTTGCTCATCATGGTGTTGACCAGGAGATCCTCTGCCTTGAGCAACTCTGGATCCTTGGTCGCGGTCACGATGAACATGTCGCCGCCGAACACGTAGCCCTTGTTCGCGCCGATGGTGGGTGTGCAGACGTAGTCGATCATCGCCTGCTTATGAGCGTTGATGAACTCGCCCTTGGCCCAGTCACCCATGAACTGAACGCCGGCAGTGTTGTTGATGACGAGCGCCGTGGAGTCGTTCCAGTTGCGCGCCGATGCACCGGGGTCGCTGTAATCACGCATTCTGAACAGCGTTTTGACCACGTCCTTGAAGGCGGGACTGTTCATGGCTTCGACGTCGTGGTCCACGTAGACCTTCTTGAAGAGGTCGGTGCCGCCCTTGGAGATCATCAGGAAGCGCCATATCGAATCGATCGTAAAAGCGTCGCGCGAGACAGCCACCGGAATGATGCCGGCAGCCTTGAGCTTGTCGAGAGTCGGGAAGAACTCGTCCCAGGACTTGGGAACATCGACGCCTGCCTTCTTGAGGGCGGGAATCGACCACCACGACCAGGTCTCGCCGTGCAGATCGATGGGAACGCCATAGACCTTGCCGTCGCGCGTGATCGAATCCCAAAAAAGCGAGGGGATGGTCGCCTTCCAGTTTCCTGCGGCGGCAAGCGCGGAGATGTCCCGTACATAACCATTGGCAACGAACTCGTCGAGTTCCTTGCCGGGGATGATCTGCATGGCCGCCGGTGGATTGCCACCGACGATGCGGTTGATGCCGACCGACTTGGCACTGTCGCCGTTGCCGCCGGCGATGGCGTTGTCGACCCATTTGCCGCCAGCCTTGTTGTAGGCATCGGCAAGAACCTTGACGGCGGCAGCCTCGCTTCCCGAGGTCCACCAGTGGATCACCTCGGCCTTCTCGTCCGCCAATGCCGATGTGGCGGCTCCCGCAAATAAAACGGCCGCCAACAGTCCAGTCATGGATCTTGCACCAAAAATAGTCATAAACTCCTCCCTGGTTGACTGCCGACATGTGGACCTTATGATCCGCATTCGGCGCTTTTTAGGACAGAAAACACGTCGAATCCCAATATTCTCCCCGCTTTTATTGGCGGTGACCACATACGAAAACGTACCGGCTTCGACCTCCGGCAGGGGAGGAGTCCCGTCGCCCGTAATTCCTCCATGCGGGCATCAACGATGGACTGCATTGCGCGCCCCGAGAATTCGGTCCAGAAGCAGGTTGCCGTTGTTTTCATAGCTCTTGCCGCGGCCGTGAACCGACTCCTCCCGCAGCAACTCGCAGCCGAATCCGGGCGCGGCGGCCGCAGCGGTCCGACGGGTATGGTTCAACCGGCCGGCGGGTCGCCGGTCGATCATTTCAGGTATCCGAGGTAGTCTTTCTGAAGCGAGAGCATGGTGTTGAGCAAATCCTCGGCCGCGCGGGCATCGTGGCAGACCGGGTCAACCAGCAGCGCTTGCAGTGCCGCTTCCTTGGAGGCGGACAGCACCGCCTCCGTGGTCATGTCGTTGACCGGGACCTGGGTCATCAGCAGCGCTGCGAACGCCTTTGGATAGGGATCGAGCCTGACGCCATGAATACCATCCTTATCAATGATGCCGGGCACCTCGACGATCTGGTTGGCCGGCAGATAACCGATAAGGCCGTCGTTCGGCACGTTGACCGCCAGTTCGGCATGATGGCTGTTCGTCAGGATGCCCTCGATGATCGGCACCACGCGCCAGTATTCCTCTGAGGGCGTACCGTCGGCGATGCGCCGCAGCGCCTCGTCGTGATTCGACCGCATGGCCGCCTTGTAGCTTGAATAGAATTCCAGGATGCCCCGATGGTCGACGACGCTCGCGGCCCAGGGGATATACTCGCCGAAATGGCTGTCGGTGGTGATCGGCAGATGGCCGAACCGTTTCAAGATCTCCTGGAACAGGCCGCGTTCGCCAATGTAGCCGTAGACCGCCGGTGCCTTGGCGAAATAGTCCGGTGCCTTGACGCGAATGTCGGGATAGGCGTCCTTGCCGCTGTCCTTGTAGGTCGCTTCGACCAGAACGCTGAAGTGGTTGAAGCCGCCGGCCTTGATTTCAAGGTTTTCGAGCGGCGTGCCGAGCAGCAGCGGCAGATGCTCATTGAGCGAAGCGACCTCATGACAGATGCCGACATATTTGAGCGCCGGGAACTTGGTGTGGACCGCCTGTGAGATCCGGACCATCGGGTTGCTGAGATTGAGGATAAAGGCGTCGGGGCAGATAGCGGAGATACGCTCGCAGATATCGAGGATTGGCGGGATGATGCGCAGGGCGTGAAACAAACCACCGGGGCCACCATTTTCGCCGTAGACCTGACGGAAGCCGTATTGCATCGGGATCTTCCAATCCTGCTCCCAAAGGGTGTGGCGATCGCCCACCTCGATGGAAATCAGGCAGAACTCGGCCCCCTTGAGCGCCGTGTCGAGCGATGTCGTCGCTTCGATCTTATAGGGAAGGGCCTTTTCGCGAACGTACCGGCTGGCAACCCCTTCGACGAAAGCGAGCGCTTCCGGGTTGATGTCATTCAGGACGATTGTGCAGCCTGCCAACGACTTGCAGCGCAGGATGTCGCCGACCGCACCGAGGCCGAACATGGCACTTCCGGCGCCGATCAGAACGATTTTTGTGCTCACGATTGAGCCTCCTTTGTTGGGAACCCGGAAAAGAAGAGACCTCGGGCGCAGCGGCGGCGCCCTCCGGGAGACGATCGAAATAGCCGACAGCCGACCCCGGCCGGAGCTAGCGGTCGAAGCGGTATTCGGTATGGTGTGCGTAGACCTCCCCCGGCCGCAGCACGGAATTGGGGAAATGGCGTCTGTTGATCGAATCCGGGAAGACCTGGGGTTCGAGGCAGAAGCCTGAGCGTGGCGACAGGCGCTCACCGTCGAGTCCAAGGGCGGACACCCTGAGCGTTGCCGCGTCGAACACCTGGAGGCCAGGCTGGTTGGTCCAGACCTCCATCGTCAAATCACCGTTGGAAGAGGCGGCGCATGCCGCCTGTTCGAGGGCGCCAGATCCGCGAAGCACAACATTGCCGTCGTAATGGAACGGGCCGCCGTCCGTCTGGAACAGAAAGGGGCGTTCCGACCGGAAATCCCACGGCGTTCCTTTGACGGAGAGAATCTCCCCAGTCGGGATCAGATCCGCATCGGTCGGCGTGAAGAAATCGGCGTTGAGGGCAAGTCGCTGCAATAGGATATCGCCGCCGCCGTCGAGATTGAAGTAGGCGTGGTTGGTGAGATTGATCGGTGTCGCCCTGTCCGTCGTCGCCGAATAGATGATCTGAAGCGTCGCCGCCTCGACGAGGCGATAGGTAACGGTCGCCGTGAGCCGCCCGGAGAAGCCGTCCTCGCCGTCATCAGCAACAACCGCCAGCGTCACCGACCGGTCGTCGACATCCACCACCGCCCAGTTGCGAGCACCAAGGCCGGCGTCACCGCTGTGGAGCGTATGCCGGCCAGCTTCGTTGCGCGGCAGCGAATAGGGGCGCCCGTCGAGCAGAAAGCGACCGCCGGCGATCCGGTTGGCCACGCGTCCCGGAACCGCGCCGAGATGCCAACGCTTGTTGTCCACATAAGCTTCAAGCGTATTGAAGCCGAGAAGCACCCGCCGTACCCCCTCCGGCGCCGGCACCTTGAGATCGCGAATGATGGCACCGTAGGTGATCACCTTCATCTCGGTTCCGGCTTCCGTCCCGAGCGCGATCTCGTAGACCTCCGCGCCATTGAAACGGCCAAATGGAACAGGCTGGCTCATTCTTCCTCCTCGCAAAACATCTCCGGGACTTTGCGGTCCAGGGCCTTCGCAAACGGGCAAGCCGGGACTCGTCTATCGACGGTCTCCAAATCCACGCTCTCTAGCGGAACCTGCTCTCCCGCAACGCGGGGCAGCGATGGGATGCTGAAGCTTCCCCGCGCACCTCGTTTCCCATTGACACGACCAATATACCGGTATACTGGTCGTGTCAAGCAAGCCAGCGACCATCCGCTATTTTTTGGCCAATCGCTTCAAGAGGCGTTGCCACAAGCCAAGGCGGGTCCAGCGGGCAAAGAGCGCGTTCAGCATGGTGAAAGGCGGACCGGAGAGCTTGCCAACGGCGCGCCATTGCATCCCACAAAAACAAACACACCAGATCGACAGGATCGCCTTCTCCAACAGCGCTCCCTCCTGAGCCGCCCTCGGAGCACGCCTTGACGACAGTGTTCCCACGATCTTCATCGTCGCCAATTCGCCGACGAGCATTGCGGCAAACGCATCGACATCGGAAAAAGCATCCCAGGGGTAAGGAAGGGTCTTCGCAGAGTGAATTGTTGTGCTCATAATCACAGCCGCCCGGCAGTTTGTTTTACCCACCCCAGAAATGGGACAAACTTCTGTCGGATGCCCACAATATTCTATGAAACGTTGAACCCAGGATCGTCTGCCGAGGCCGTCGCCATCTACGGACAGATTCTTACACTTCTGGCCCCTTGGCTGAAGGTCGTTCGGAGGGTTGTCGGGGAAGACGCATTGACGGCAAGGCGGTGCAATGGAGAGAGGCCTGATTCGCGGGCACCGTTTACCTCGCGCGGCTTGTGGGCCGAGGTCGCCTCGACTGATCGTTACGAATTCACTAAAATGATAGTAATAGAAACCGATCTCAGGAATTCTTAAAAATGCGAGCGACCTCTTCTTTGCAAGGTCTTTCTACGACTAATCCGGAAGGGTCGAAATTTGGATTTTCGCGGGATTTGCTCGACAACATGCGTCCCAAGTCTGGACAGATCTATGAGTTGATTCGCGAAGCGATTATTTCCATGAAGTTGCGTCCAGGAGCCGCCATTCCTGAAAAGGAAATCTGCGAGGCGCTCGGCACTTCACGAACGCCGTTGCGTGAAGCCATCATTCAGCTCGCAGCCGAAAGTCTCGTCGTCGTTCGCCCGAGTGGGGGTACTTTTGTCAACCTCATCGTGGTCCACGAGGTGCTCGATGGTCAGGTAACCCGCGACACGCTTGAGAAACGTCTTGTTCAGCTAGCGGCTCGACGCTTTGCCCCGGCCGCGGTTAGCCAGTTCGAGATTTCGCTTTTCCAGCAGAAAATGGCCGCCGACAAAAGAGATTTGGACGAGTTCTTCGCTCTCGACAATAGCTTTCATCGGTTGATCTGCGAATGTTCCGGTTTCCCGAATGCTTGGCGCACGATCCACAGCGCGACCGGTCAGTTGGACCGCATTCGGCGCTATGCACTTCCGAAAGGCGACCACTTCATGGAAAGCCTCAAGGAGCACACCGATATTTTTCATCACTTGCGAAACCGGGACGAAGACGCCGCCGCCGCCGCGTTTCAGGCGCACATCGACAGCCTGTTTCACGAAGTCGACCTGATCAGCCAACTCGATCCGGACATGGTGTCCGTAACCTCGCACGTCACAATTGCCGATATCAGGTAGACGCACTCACCACCAGAGGTGCTCGCTGATAAGGTCGGCGATCCAGAAAGCGGCGTCGTTATTCGTCGTGTCCATGATCATCTCCTGACGGCCGTGATGGCCGCCAAGCAAGGGTCACGGATTATGCCGAGTGCCGCGACATGCAAAGCACCGACGATTACGCTGCGCGACCCTCAATGATCGGACGAGCTCGGCATAACCCGGGACGCGGCATAAATCGGGGGAGCATGCCACGGTTGCCGGTGTTCGCGCTGGCCAAGACCGGGATCCCATCGAGGGGGCTTATCGGTGGAGGCCTTTGTCACGCCTCTGTGGCCGAAAACTGGGCGGCGTGCCGACAGCGTCGGCGTTGGTGATCCGGCCGTGGGCATGGGCCGGCGTCCGGATGGTGTCTCGCCGCCGCAATTTTTCGGGGTGGCGTTGTTGACAGGAATTGGCTTTACCGTGAGCCTGTTCATCGGTGATCTTGCTTTCGATGGTTCGGCTCGTGCCCATGCCGTCCGCCTGGGTATCGTCAGCGGATCCCTGATGTCCGCGCGCTGATCGGCTCCCCGGTGCTGCTATGGGGATCGATCACGCAGATACCGGCGGTCAGGGGCTTTAAACGCTGCCGGCGAGACCGGGGCGTGGTAGCGCGGGCCTGGGCCCGGCGGATCGTCAAGGGAAGGGGAAAAGGCGTATGCGCGTCTTGATTTGCGATCCCAGCTTCAATTGGGCCGGTGGTCATCATCTCAGCCTCAATCGGGCACTGGTCGCCGCGTTCCGCCGCGCCGGTGTCGAAACCCATCTGTTGGCCCACCGCGCTCTTGATCCCGCGCTGGTGGCCGCGTTGGGGGCGACACCGTTCTTTGAGACTCATCCTGCGACCGGCCATTCGACCGACCCGTTGTGCGACTGGCTTGAGGACTGGTTCTGGAATGCGGAAATGCTCTCGGGTAGCTTGGCACGGTTTCCTGTACGACCCGACGATGTGATGCTCTGGCATTCAACCTGTAGCCGGCAACTGCTGGCGGTCGCCGGTTTCCTGGCGGCCTTGCCACCGGCCGCACGGCCGGTTACGGTGATGTTGTTCGGCTCAAACAGTGGCATCACCGCCGATGGTCCCTCCAGGGTCTCGGTGATGTTGCGGTTCGCGGTTCGTCGACTGCCGGCCGACGCACCGGTTCTGTTCGCGGCGCAGGATACGGCGCCGGCGCGCAGCGCCGGGGTGGCGCTTGACCGGTCGGTCATGGTGTTCCCCTGCCCCTATGATGGAGAAGTCCGCTTGCGGACGGCGTGCCGCCGCATCGGATTCCTCGGTCATCAGCGGGTCGAGAAAGGTATCGACCATCTGGTGGCCCTGACCCAGGGTCTGCGTGCCGCAGATCGCGACCTGGATGTCGTGGTCCATGATTCCGGTCCCGATCTCGAGCAAAGCGGCGCAGCCGCCAGGTTGCGGGCCCTTGGCGCCGTGGTCGAAACCGGCTCGGTGACGCCCGACCGTTGGCGTGAACTGCTGAACTCGTGCGACATCCTGATGGCGCCCTATGATCCCGCGTCGGGCGCTGCCAATCACTCGGCAATCGTGACCGAGGCCGTGGCCTGGGCGATTCCGGCGGTGGTGCCTGGGAATACCGGGGTTGCTGATTTCATGGCCCAATGGGGTGGCGGCTATGAGAGTTTTACCGGCTGGACCGCACCAGCGATCCTGGGCGCGATCGACCGGTTGCGGGCGGGGTTTCCGCTCCAGGCCCGCCATTCCCTGGCCGCGGCCGAACGATGGCGTGATACCCAGGGGACCGACCGGTTCGCGCAGACTGTTCTCGATCGTGCCGCCGCGATCGCGCGACCGGGATGACGGATGTCACGATCAGGCAGACGGATTCCGCACCTGTCAGTTCGTGGTAAATTTGGCGGATTGGTGTTTTGATGCAGACAAAAAATTGTGGTTCTCTGGGTTTGAAGCTCAAATTAAAGGGTGCGCCCGGCCGATGATCGCTACCCCCGCCTTGTTTCTTGACCGCGATGGCGTCGTCAATATCGACCACGGCTATAGTGGGAACTCGGACGGATTCACGTTCATGCCCGGGATCTTCGAGTTGACGCGCCGCGCCGAAGATCTGGGCTTCCGGATCGTAATCGTAACCAATCAGTCGGGTATCGGGCGCGGATATTACGGTGTTGCCGATTTCCTGGTGCTGAGCCGCTGGATCGCAGCGCGTCTCGCGGCCATGGGCGGTGTACCTACGGCGACCTTGTTTTGCCCGTTTCATCCCACGGCCGGTCATGGGCCGTGGCTGCGTGACAGCTTCTGGCGGAAACCAAACCCAGGCATGATCCTTGAGGCCACGTCCCATTTTGGTCTTGACTTGGCTGGTTCGGTGATGATCGGCGATCAACTTAGCGATATTGCCGCGGCGCGACAGGCCGGGATTGGGCATCGCGTCTTGTTGCGCCCATCAGCGGACACCGATGCGGGCGCGGAGGCCGACGGTGGCACCGTCAAATTGTCGGGTGACGAACGCGTTGTCGGGCATTTGGGCGAGGTGCTGCCAATCCTCGATGTGCTCCGCGATCAATGGCTGACCCGGGTCGCGGCGGTAACGAAGGGCTGACGTCTCTCGGTTGGGAACATATGGCCTCTCGTTTATTCAGCAAATGCACGGCCATTTCACCGAAAACCGGTTACAAGCGATCGCAGTTCGGCGACCAATTCTGTCACGAGGCTGTCCCAGTCTCCCCGGGTTGGCTGCCGGAATAGCCGGGCCGTCGGATACCAGGACGAATCACGACGATCTTGCTGCCAACGCCAGTCACTGGCATCACCCAGCATGATCCAGGTTGGTCGCCCCAATGCCCCGCCCAGATGCGCCACTGCCGTGTCGACCGTGATCAAAAGGTCCAAAGTCTGCAGGATCGCGCCGGTATCCTGAAAGTCCCGGATCTCCGGATCAAGGTCGATCATCCGATCCAACCACCCCAGACCTGCAATATCGGCGGCCGCAGCACCTTTCTGCACCGAGACCCATTGCACACCCGCGACGGCCAGCAGGGGTTCCAGCCGCGACAGCGGGCAGGAGCGGCGACGATCATTGCGGTTGCCTGGGTTCCCAGCCCACACCAGCCCGACGGACGGTCCAGGCCCCAATCGGCGGCGCCAGAACGCCGTGCGTTCGGGAGCGATCGTCAGGTAGGGAATGTGAGCCGGCTCCGGCACATACCCTGTGACCAAAGGCAGACTGAGGAGAGGCAACCAGCAGTCGAACGGTGGCAACGCGCCAGCCATATCGACGACGACATCGCAGCCCGGCAAATTCGTCAGCAGCGGAATCAGGGGCGCCTGCACCGAAAGCGCGATTCGTCCATCGCTCGCCGCCAGCCGGGGGGCATAACGGATGAATTGCAACGTATCCCCTAGTCCCTGCTCGGCCTGAAGCAACAGAGTGCGCCCTGCCAACGGCAATCCATCCCAACGCGGCTGATGAAAGGGTGGCGGTGGCGAAGGCCAACCCGGAACCCGCCACCGGGCTTCATAATCGGCCCATCCCGCTCTGAGATCGCCCAGGGTCAGCCGGGCCAAGCCACGGTTAAGCCGGGCCTCGGCATAGTCCGGCATCACGGTCAGGGCCCGGTCGCACAATGTCACGGCGACAGCCGCCGCACCCTGATCCCGTTCCAAGGCGCCAAGATTATTGTGCGCTTCGGCAAAAGCGGGATGGAGTATCAACGCTGCCCAATACTGATCGCGGGCCGCCGATCGACCGAGCATTTTCAGAGCGTTGCCGATGTTGTTACGAATTTCGGGCGCACCCGGATCCAATCGAACCGCGTGGGCCAACACTTGCAGCGCCTCCGCGGGACGATCGGCAATCAACAGGCTGCGCGCGAGATTGCGGTAAGCCATCGCCGGAACGGGATCAAGGATGACGGCCTGCCGTTGGTGCCACAACCCATCTTGCAACGACCCGGCCAGATGCAAAATCACGCCAAGATCGGCATGAATGCCGGCGCGATTGGGTTCAATGATTGCCGCCCGGCGCAGCAGCAACAGAGCTTCACCCACTCGTCCGAACTGAAATTCCAACAAACCAAGCTTGTGGAAGCATTCCACCCAGGCCGGACGGACCGTGATCGCCCGGCGCAAGGTGTCCGCCGCAGCGCTGGCCTGTCCTTGCGCCAGCAACGCCATCGCCCGCTCCGCCAGCACGTCACTCGAATTCGGGTTGGCAGGACTTAAGACGGTCGGGCGCGACAGCGATCCTTTGTTCATTCTCGATCAAATCCAATGATAACGCGGTCGGGCCATGACCTTGCCGGATTATTCACGCTTTCCAGCATCGCTGACGATACGCGATCAACAACATACGGCCGTCATCGGCCAACGGCTGATCGCACATCGATCCGACGCACACAACAACGGTGACAACATCGCCTCAGCGCGTGCGGTTGACGGATTCACTGTACCAGCGATAGGTCTCGGCGATCCCGGTCCGCAAATCGGTCTTGGCCCGCCATCCCAGTGATGACAACAGGGCCGTGTCGGACAGCTTGCGGGGCGTTCCATCCGGTTTGGTCGTATCGAAACGGAAGGTACCACGATAGCCAACGACATCGGCAATCATCGCCGCCAACTCACCAATCGTGAGGTCCTGGCCAGTACCGACATTGACGTGACCTTCATCGCTATAATTTTCCAGCAGGAAGACCAGCGCATCGGCCAGGTCATCGACGTGCAAAAATTCACGCTTCGGCGTACCCGTACCCCAAATCTCGACGAACGGTGCCTCCTGGCGCTTGGCCGCGTCGATCTTCATCATCAATGTCGGTAACACATGCCCTCCACGAAGGTCGAACTTGTCACCGGGGCCGTAGGAATTGGTCGGCATCGCCGAAATGAAATCGCAGCCATATTGCCGACGATAGCTCTGACACAGCTTGATTCCGGCAATCTTGGCGACCGCATACCACTGGTTGGTTGGCTCCAGCGGTCCGGTGAGCAGAGCGTCCTCAGTGATCGGCTGTGGTGCCAGCCTTGGATAAATGCAGGTCGAGCCCAAGAACAGAAGTTTCTTGACCCCGGCCAGATAGCTGGCGTGGATGACATTGGCTTCGATCACCAGGTTGTCATAGAGGAACTCGGCCGGCCGGGAATCGTTGGCAAGAATGCCGCCAACCCGGGCAGCGGACAGGATCACAGCGTCAGGGCGATTTTCCATTACCCACGATTCGACCGCCGCCTGACGACGCAAATCAACCTGATCCTTGCCGACCGTCAGGACAACACAGTCAGCCTGCGCGAGGCGCCGCGTCGTCGCCGACCCGACCATACCACGGTGCCCGGCGACCCACACCCGCTTGCCTGCAAGATCGAACCCCATAGCCGAACCTTCAGTTGTATTTTAGCGAATAATATGACCATTAATGATAGGGATACGGCGACACCGTAACAACAGTTATTATAATCATTGCCCCGAGCATAAGGGGCTTGTTTTCGCGAGAGTGAGGGCCCCCGCCACGAGGACCGTACATTGGCCAAAAGCAGGGCCATTGATGCGGGAAGAGGACAATCCCGCTCAGGATCCAAGCCAACCGGATAAAACACGCATGGGCTGGAGAAACACATAAAACGACATTTTTTCGTCTGAAACAGGGCCGCTCGTGTGCCGAGAGTAAACGAGAATCATTGACAGCAGGTAAATTAGCATGGCCCCGCAATGGATCTGATGATCGAATACGGTGCTCTCCGGAATGAACAGCATCATCGATATGATGACAAAAATATTAAACGCGAAAACGATGTCTATATGATCTCCCTATCCGGCTAAGGCAGGTGCGGCTACCATTGCGAGAATACGCGGCTTTCGGATGGCGCCACTGTCCATAGCCCCGGCGACAATCTGATCGTAGGTGATTGTGGCGCATTCAACGGCGCGGCGAATGAGATAGGG
>JARLFX010000181.1 GCA_031296355.1 Acidobacteriaceae bacterium | reverse complement strand
GTGGTCAAACTTCGCCAGGTCGCTCCATTCTTTGGTCGAGTGGCAGGCTTCGCAGCCCAGCGGCTTCCCCGTTTTATCGTGCACTGCCATACGCTCTCTGAACTCGTCCTTGTGAATGTCTTCATGGCAAGTTGTGCAACCCAGTTGGTTGAAATGATAGAGCTCCACCTTTGATCCCTCTGGTGGTTTGTGGCAGTCCACACAAGCCACCGCCACATGCCCTCCTGTTAGCGGGAAGCTTGATTTCTGGTGCAGTACGATTGTGTAGTTCGTTATCTTGAAGGTGCCTCCGTTGTGGCACTGCTCGCAGCGGTTCCGCCAGGGTACGCCAGCAAACTGCCCATGGTGCTCATCCTCATGGCAATCTACGCACTGCGCAAATTTGATCTTGTAGCGGGTCGCCTTGCCTTCAGGCTTATGGCACGAGGCGCACTGCACTTTCGCATGTGGAAACACCAACGGGAACTTCGTTTTCGCGTGATCTGCAACTGAGAAAATAGATGGAATCCACCCCGCAACCGTGTGGCAACTCTCGCACCGGCCACCATCGGCGCGCTTAATAAACTGTCCACCGTGTGGGTCCGGTTTATGGCAATCGGCGCAGTTCTGGTGAGCAATCGGCGCTTTGAAGTCGCCGTGCATATGGCAAGATGAGCAGGGCACATCCAGATGTTTGCCCAAGAGCGGGAATGCTGTCTTTGAATGATCGAACTTCGCCGCGAAGCTGGACTTCTTCCATGTCGACGTGCTGTGACAGGATTCGCAACCTTGTTTGAACTCTCCCTTATGCGGGTCAGTATGGCACTCCGCGCAGCTTGCAAATTTTATCCCTGTGTAGCGCGGCTGACCGTCCGTTCCCGGCGTGTGGCAACTCTGACATTGCGTAGTGCGATGCGCCCCTGTCAGCGGAAAGCGCGTCTTGGAATGGTCGAATGTCTCCTTCTCTATCCGGGCGCCCTTCCAATCCTGAGTCGAATGGCATTGCGTGCATGTTGCCCCGAATCGGCCTTGATGTTTGTCTTCGTGGCAGCTAATGCAGCCTGTGGAGAGTCCGAGCCACGTGTGATTCAGATCCTTGCCTGTCAAGTGCATGCGCGCCTGCGCGGAGATATGTTGCGCGCTGTGGCATGAGCGGCAGCTCGCGCTGACATGCTTGCCGTCCAGAACAAATCCGGTCTTCGAGTGATCGAATCCTCTCGCCGTCGGATCCCAGTGCACCATCGGAAAATTCGCCCCGTTATGATCGGAGTGGCATTTAACGCACGCTGCGCCCGGTGTGCCCGATCGCGGATAGGTCGCATGAAGCCCACTGTTTTGCGCGAGTTCAGCTGCGATCTCCCGATGGCACTCAACGCACCGGAAGGTTGGCGT
>JARLFX010000180.1 GCA_031296355.1 Acidobacteriaceae bacterium | reverse complement strand
TTCCGACTCGATCTCCTGCTTCGCCGCTTCCATGACCGTAGTTCATGCTCCGTCATGACCCTCGGCAAAGTACCGCCCTTGAGTCCGCATCTATTCCGTCAACAGGACCACCGCCTCACGAAGTTGTGGGTAATTGAAAGGCTCTTAGCCGGTGGTCAGTTCACGAACGGTCCTGGGCCTCGATCAATAAATGAAGACTTGCGCGGGTCCAACTTCATCGTAATTGCCACCGAAAGCTTCTCAGGAAATTGAGCACCAAATTCCTGAATTAGTGAAAGGCGGGTGCGGCGAAATACCTGCCAGGACAGCCATGGCATTTCGAGAGCCACGCCGATAGACTTAATCCGCCGTGCAGCGATATTGATCTGATTGATCTGCCGGCCGCTCTTGGAAATGAAGACAAAATCATTCCGACCTGTGACCGAAAAGTTGCTCAGTCTAAGAAAGATCGAATATATAAGTGGAGGAATGGCAATACTCTTTCTGCGCGCCGCCGGAACATTACTTAATTCGCCACGGTACCATTGATCCCTCACGGCTATGGTCATAGGTGGAATCAGCTCGCCTCCCCTGTTGACGCTGTGTGTGACCATGTTCACATTCTTCCATTGAAGGCCGCATATCTCCGCAACGTTCATTCCAGTAAGCATCGCGAGCAGAGCTATCTCCAACTCGGGGTAACGCATAGCTTGAAGGACTCTTACTGTCTGCTCAAGCGTCAGCGCGTGCGCGGTCTTTCGTCTCATTCCAGGTGAAGTTACTGGAAGGACAGGGTTTTCGCCTGAGAAGTAGTGCACTCTAATAGCATAAGTAAATACTGCGCTGACTACGTTACGAATGTGTTTCGCAGTCTGGGTCGAATATCCGCTCTCCAATGCTGCCGAGACCAGGTTTTGCACATGGTCTGGGCGAGCATCGCGGAGCTGCACGTTGGTCAAATAGGGCCAATTGGCAATTTCTTTGAGTTTGGTCTTTGACGTCGATGTTTCGATCCCGAAGATGCGGTCTACTTCCTCTGGGGGCAGGACGTGCTTCAGAATCGCCTGGTAATGCCTTCTGCCCGACGTCCTCTTTGTTGCAATATGCTCAGGGAGGAATTTGGTTCTTACGAATTCCGCAATTGTCATCTGATCAAGGTCTACGTCCTTCTTGGAAGATTGCGACTCGAGCAGGACTTGCGCCTCGGGAGCACGGAGCAGATCCTCCCCTGTCGGCCAATCGTCGTTCTCCCTAGGGCTGTCCCAATGCGGTTTGGAATGATTCCCGAGCTCAATGTTGCGCATCGAATCCGCCTTCGCGTCAGCCCGCAGCATTACAGGGACTGCTGTGAGCCGGAATTATAGACATGGAACTACAGCGCTTCAAGCGACTTCACAGGTCCGGTGTCCCCGGAACTGTCTCTTCCACCTATCCGCCATGCCAGGAGATACCTGCTGGAGGCAGAACCATGCACATCTGCGTGGAATTGATCTCCCTCTCCGCTATCCCGTCGGTGCGATTTTGTCGATGATTGACAAGCTAGCGGGAAGTGAGAGCGATCCTGCCAGGGCCCGTCATCCCTGAGAAGGCAGTCGCCAATTGATTTCCTCCAACACCATGCGAGAGTATTACTGAAATCGGGGGACGTCTGCGCGGTGGAAAAGACCGTGTTGGCGATCCCAATAGAAGGCCCGACTGTCAGCAGTTTACATAGCATGTTTCTTCTCTCGATTCCTGTATCGAGATGCGCCGCTGAGTCAGAAGCTGTGCTGATCAATACCGCTCAGGACTCCCCTATCTCTGCATTATTGAACCACAGACTTTTCTGCGCGGAATTGACCAAAGACAATGTTCATGCAGTCAGGAGTGCAGGGAATCCCGTGAGCTCGAAAAGCCGTCTAACAATTCCTAGCTGCCTTCGACTAGGTACGCCGCTGCGCACAACGAGCGCCACTATGCCGTTATTAGCAGACCGTGAATCATCAGATTTCGAAACGGGGTTGGTTTGTACGATGACTCGAATTTGCCATAGATCAAAACATTCCGGAATGCCGAGCTGCATTCTATAAAGGCGGTTGTGAATGTACCTGGGGAGGCTCAACCGATCTATGCGGCTGGCTTCATTAACCTTCCTCCTCAATGAAAGGAGTTTGTATGAATCAGCACCGACTTTTGTTAAGTGTGTTGGCAGCGACAGGGTTCTGCTTTTCGATTGCCATGCAAAGTTCGGCCGAAACGCAACCCAGTCGGCCTAACCCAACCCTGGTTCCAAGCAATCCCCAACTCGCTGCTGGACAGTGGAGGGTGACTCGCCCTGAAAACGATCTCGCCGACCTGTCGCTAACGGAAGCGCAGAAAGAGAAGATTGAGCAGATCCGTCTGACGATGAAATCGCGTAAGGATGCCGTGATCAATGACGCAAAGGAAGACGCAGATCAGAAGAATGCGATGCTCGAAGGCCTCCAGCATTTGGAGATTCGCCAGATACTTGAGGTTCTGACGCCAGAACAGCTATCAGAAGTTCGCAAGAAGGTGATGGCCCGTCGTGCGGCTGAGCAAGAGCAGAGCAAAACTCATCCGTGGCCTTCGCGAAAGTGAGCGTCTTGTCATAATGAACCGACATATCGAGTCACCTTCCCGGCAATGCCAGGTAGCCCTTACTTGGTCACGAAGAAAAGCCGTTTTGAACACGCCGGGTGTCGAAGCCAAATTGTCAATAGTATCTCTGTCTGAAGAGTTGACATTTTAGAATGGCGACGACCTGAGATGTGAAGAATGGCGAAAATCTATTCAGATGGTTTGTGCCGCAAGACTCTCAAATCGTTTGGGAACTTGTTGCAATTGGCCGCATCGCAGCGGATTTCCTTGTGATTTGGGTTTCTTTCCGGTTGAAATCTGTTTGAAATGCGCGTCTGGTCAGTGTTTATAGGGTGTTTCGGGCCTCTGGAAAGCGAGCCCGAGGCCCGCATTCGTCGTTCAGGCACACTGCTCCATGAGTGTTTCCGGAGGTTGAGCCATTAGTCTCGGCAGTCGGATCAGGTTGTGCGCTGCGCAGCTGAAGACGAACA
>JARLFX010000179.1 GCA_031296355.1 Acidobacteriaceae bacterium | reverse complement strand
TAACATGGGCGACAACAGCCCAGAGTTCCAAATTGCCATGGCGCCGCCGTTTCTGTCTGACTCCAACGGACATTTCATCTTCACCACGGCGAACCTTCAATTGCTGACTGGCTATGCGGCCAATCTGGTGCGCTACTACAATGGCACCGGCTTCGACTGGGGCGGCAAGCACTTTCAGTCTGCATCGACTCACCACATCACATGGTGGGCAATTTATAACGAACCGAACATCAACAACATTACGGCAGCCCAGTACGTGCAAATCTACAATGCGCTAGTTCCTGCCATGCTCGCCGTTGACCCTACCTTGAAGTTCACCGCACTTGAGCTTTCCGGTTTCTCCGGTGAAGTCCAGAAGTTTATGCCGACTCTCATGCTACCTTCTGCAAGCGGTGGGCTGAGCTACCCAGTAGGATCCATCTCCACACACTTCTACTCCGGTTGCAACCAGATATATACCGACACGAAGCTCTTCAGCTACACCGCGCAGTTCGCCTCGGACGTGACCTACATGCGGACGCAGTTGAAGACGCGAACGGACCTTGCGAACACGCCAATATGGGTAACGGAAAACAACGTCAACGCGGATTACCCGCTTACCACCGGGTTCAGTTCCTGCAATTCCGGCCAGACCTTTGTGAACGATCCACGAGGAACTTCAGCCTTCTTTGCCGCATGGAGACCTGTTATCTTCTCGCAGCTCGGCAAAGCCGGCAACCAGGGGCTGTATCACTTCCTCTACGAAGGATCGAGCCAGTATGCAGAGGTCAACTCCGGTAGCGCAGCTAAGTATCTCTCATACTGGGTTGACTACTACCTGCAGCGCACCTTCCCCTGGGATGGCACCTCTACCGGGGCATCCATTCTACGCACCACCACAACAGAGACTACCCCGTCAGTCGAGTTGCTTGCTGTGCGCAATGCAGATAATTCGGTCTCTCTGCTTGTCGCGGATTATGCAGTGCACAATGCGGCCGACAACAATGGCTCCGGCGACCCACGCACCGTGATTGTCGATATCTCGGCACTCGGCACTTTCACATCTGCATCACAGATCACGCTGGACGCCGCCACAAATCTCATCAACGGGCCTACCGCTACTGCGCTGGCTCTCACCCCTAAACTCACTCTCACCCTGAATGGCTATGGATCGACCCTCATCAGCCTGAAGCCATGACATGCATTCGGTTACAGAAATTTCTGGGATGAATCTGTTTCAGTAATACCGACTACCAATACCGGGAGTACACCGTGAACCGCCGCGATTTTCTTCGTTCCTCGCTTGTTGCTGCCAGCACCGCTGCCGCTTTGGGTGTTGCAGATGCTACGCCACTTCCTTCCACAACCCTCGCTTCCCCGAGTAGCGGAAAGGCCTTCGTTTATCCATCCGGCTTCCTGTGGGGCTCTGCGACTGCTGCCGCTCAGGTGGAAGGTGCATGGGACAAAGACGGTAAGGGCGAGTCGGTATGGGATCGCTTTGCGCACACACCCGCACGCGTGAAGGGCGCAGACACCCCAGATGTAGCTTGCGATCATTACGTCCGCTACCGGTCAGATATTACCCTCATGAAGCAACTCAACCTGAAAAGTTATCGCTTCTCCATTTCATGGCCACGGATTCAACCCACAGGGAGTGGAGCGGTTAATGCGAAAGGAGTGGACTTCTACAAACGCATGATCGACTGCGTATTAGAAGCGGGCATACGCCCGATGTGTACGCTCTATCACTGGGATCTTCCGCAGCCACTGGAGGATCGCGGTGGCTGGCCAAATCGTGAGACCGCAGATCGCTTTGCTGATTATGCGGCCATTGTTGCTAAAGAGCTTGGCGACAGAATTCCGGTTTGGGCAATCTTTAATGAGCCCTATATCTTCACCAGTCTCGGGTATCTGACCGGACGGCATGCCCCGGGCAGAACAAACTTCGAAGACTTCATTCGCGCCACCCACACAGTAAATCTCGCGCAGGGCGATGCATTCCGTGCGATCAAAGCAGCTGCCCCTAAGAGCGAAGTGGGCTCGGCATTCAGCATGACACCAGCCGCGCCTTTCCACGATACCAATGCTGATCGCGCAGCGGCAGACCGCTTTCATGCGATCACCAACATATGGTTTCTTGAGACAGCGCTGCATGGGCGCTATCCTAAGGCCTTCGTCAACGATGACAACCTCAAGCTCCTCGGCATGCGCGCTGGAGACGAGGTGCGCATGAAGGCTCCTTTGGAGTGGATTGGCATCAATTACTACTCGCGCTCCAAGATCGCAGATGCTCCACCCCATCCCGGGGCACAAGGAGAGTCTCTCTTCGGCTACGGCTGGCGCAAATGTGACGATGGACCCCTGACGGATATCGGCTGGGAAGTCTGGCCAAAGGGTATCTACGACATCGTGACTCGCATCTCTCGCGATTACAACCACCCTACTATTGAAATTACAGAGAACGGGGCAAGCTATGTTGACGCACCGGATATCCATGGCGCGGTTCCAGACACGCGGCGCATAAGCTACTATCGCGATCATCTGGTGGAACTGCATCGCGCCATTCAGGATGGTGCCAGGGTGCGTGGCTACCACGCATGGAGCATCTTGGATAATTTTGAATGGGCAGAGGGCTATACCCAGCGCTTCGGCCTGGTCTATGTTGACTTCCGTGACCAGCGCCGTATCGTCAAACATTCCGGCCATTGGTATGCCGACGTTGCAGCAAAGAACCGCGTCCTCGCTTGACGGCATCCGCAAACGAAAGGGGCGCTTCGGCTAAATGGCCGGAGCGCCCCTTCTTGTTGTAGTAGCCTGTTCTACCGTTCAATCAGTCTTCTACAGGAACCGCCGAAACCATACGGTCCGTACCGCGGCTCATAACGCCGAACAAGGCGATGTAGAGATAGCAGACCACGGGCAGGAAGAATGCATGATGGATGCCGATATGATCTGCAATTTTCCCCTGCGCAACGGGGATGATTGCGCCACCAACAATTGCAGCAATCAACAAGCCTGAGCCCCTGCCGGTCAGCGGCCCCAGCCCGGCGATGCCCAGTGTGAAAATACTGGGAAACATAACCGAGTTGAAGAAACCCACTGCAAGAATCGTTGCCACGGCAACATGACCATACGTGAGCATGGAGCTGGCCACAAGAACGGAAGCAACCAGTGCCGCAAACGCAAGCAGTTTCGCACTGTCAACTTTCTGTAGCAGAACCGAGCCGACGAAGCGACCGATCATTGCACCGCCCCAGTAGACTGAGACCAGCGTGGCCGCGATCTTTACCGTCAGGCCGCCCGTATCAGGCTGCGTGAAGTAATTGATCAGAAAGCTGCCAATAGAAACCTCCGCACCCACATAGACGAAGATGCCGACAATGGCCATCAGCAGGCGCCTGTGACGCCAGATGCTGTCTGTAGATTTCGTGTTCTCGCTATGAGAAACCGGAGCGGTAGTCTCAGGAAAGCGAAAGAGCATCAGCGAAACAGCCAGCGCCAGCAACAGAACTGCGATGCCCACATACGGCATCTTCACCGTGGCGGATTCGTGCAGCCGGTACGCATGGAGTGCTAGCGGCGTGAGCTTATGCATCTCGTCAGCCGAGAGCGCAGCCCCGCTCAAAATAAGCAATCCACCAATGTAGGGAGCAACCGTGGTTCCAACCGAGTTGAAGGCCTGTGCCAGGTTCAAACGGCTAGCTGCAGTCGCCGGTGGTCCAAGAATCGAGACAAATGGATTCGCGGAGACCTGCAGACAGGTAATGCCGGCGGCCAGAACCACGAACGCCGTAAGGAACAAACCGTACGACGGCACGTTAGCTGCTGGAATAAACAGGAGCGCGCCAACCGCCATCACCAGCAGACCGGTGATCATGCTGCGCTTGTATCCAATGGCTTCCACCAGCTTTCCGGCAGGAACACCAAACACAAAATAGGCCGAGAAAAATGCGAATTGCACAAACATGACGCCAAAATAATTGAGGTCAAAGATGTTCTTGAGATGCGGAATCAGAATGTCATTCAGGCAAGTAAGAAATCCCCACATAAAGAACAACGAAGAGGCCATAACCATGGCGCTTACCGGCGTTGATCTGATAGGTGACGAATTCCCAGTCGTGGGTGCAGCAGTAATCATGCTTTCAGTCCGATCCATCAAAAATTGATTTACGAGAATTTATGCAGGGGTAGAGCGCTGCTCAAACTGAGGAAACACGTGCAGCACGAGAATAGCAGGACTGACCGGAGCGCGCACACAGAGGTCAGACCAGTTGGCGCGTCGATTCCCTCTGTACAAGCAGCGGATCGATCAGCGCTTCATGCACCGCGCTCTCACGGCCCTCGATCAATGCCAGCAGATGATCGGCGGCAAGCTCTCCCATCTGTTGCAGGGGCTGGCGCAGTGTGGTCAGCGTCGGCGTGAGGTAGCCTGCACTCTCAATATCATCAAAGCCGATCACCGATACATCTTCCGGTACACTCAGCCCCGCCTCGCGAAATGCGCGGATGGCGCCAATCGCGGTTACATCGTTGAATGCAATGAGCGCGGTAAACGGCAGCTTGGCCTTGAGCAGCTGCGTCGCGCAAAAGTAGCCTTCTTCCGGCGCGGAGGCTTCACGCGGTGTATTGCCGGAGTGCAGTTCCTTCACCAGGTGCTCATCCACCGTGATGCCAAACTCCTTGGCGCAGGCCTGTATCCCTTCCCAGCGTTCACCCGCTGCAAGCCGCCACGGATGCCCCTTGATCACAGCGATGCGGCGATGTCCAAGTTCCGCAAGATGCCGCATGGCGAGCTCTCCGCCTCTGTGGTTATTCACTGCAAAGCGTGGCACTCCGGGCACGCGCGGCTGACTGCCGATTACCACCCAGGGCCGCCCCGGATCGGTGGTCAACGTGGTGTTGATGGAGAGAAATCCCTCGACGGCCCGCTCCAACAGCCGCCGCGGATACTCCCGGATCAGTTGCTCATCGCCATGATGGTTTGCCGTGAAGTAGAGATATTTCTCGCGGGTCAGCTTCAGATCGATGCCTGCCAGAATCATCGCGGCGTGTGCTTCGCGGATCTCCGGCAAAATTACGGCTACGGTCAGGCTGCGTTTGGAGTACAGGTATTTTGCGTAAAAATCAGGCCGGTAATCAAATTTGGCTGCCGCTTCCAGAATGCGCTGGCGCGTCGGTTCTGGAATAAGCTGGGCGCGAGGCGCATTGTTCATCACCAGCGACACCGTGCTCGGTGAAAGCTTCAGATACTCTGCCAGGGCCTTTTGGCTGATCGGCCGTCCTGCATCTACAGGCCGCCCCGCATTTACTTTTCGTTCACGTGCCATGTGCCACTGTCTCCTGGCTGATGACCAGCATATAGGGAGAATCTTATCTTCATGAGAGTACGTCATTCTGCGGCAATGCGAAATTTTCCCTGGCGCAGTTACACTCGTTCCATGACCCGCCCTGCATCTTCGCCGCCTTCCGCCGCGGAAATGCGTGTCGCTGGCCTGCTCTTCCCTACCACCGCCCTGGTCTTCGTTGCCTATCTTGCCGTCGGCCTTGAAGCCGCCGCTGTGCCCAGCTTTGTGCATGGAACGCTCGGCTACAGCACTACCCTGGCAGGCCTCACCGTAAGCGCCCAGTTCATTGCCACACTGTTGAACCGCGCCTCCGCAGGGCGGGTTACCGATACGCTCGGCCCGCAACGCACTGTCAGCCGCGGACTCCTGCTTATCGTATTCAGCGCCGTGCTCTTTGCCCTGGCTACTCTTGCGCCATTGCAACATCGCTCGCTCGCGCTCTGGGGCATTCTGATCAGCCGCCTGCTGCTGGGCTGGGGCGTCAGTTGGGTCTCCACCGCAGGAACGGTCTGGGGCATCCAGCGCACAGGCGCTGCTCACAACGCGCAGGTCGTGGCATGGAGCGGAGTCGCCTCCTACGGCTCACTCGCGCTCGGCGCGCCGATCGGCCTGTGGATGGCGACCCATCCCAACATGCCGTCCCTCGGTCTCTGCATTGGTCTGCTGTGTCTGGCGGGCGCGGTGTTGACCTATCGCTTGCCGGCGGTAGCGGTCCCGCCCGGGGAAGCGCTGCATCTGTTCGGCGTCGTGCGCAGGGTGGTGCCGTATGGCATTGCGCTTGCGTTAGCGGCTTCGGGCTTTGGCGTCTTCTCGTCGTTCATCACGCTTTTCTTCCAATCTCAGCACTGGCCTCACTCTGCGCTGCCCCTCAGCCTGTACGGTATCGTCTTCGTAGCCGTTCGCCTGGTGCTGGCCCGGTATGTCGATCGCAGCGGCCCCTTCCCGATTGCACTTGCCTCTCTGCCGGTGGAGATTGCGGGGCTGCTGATTCTCGCGCTGGCGCATACTCCGCTGGCCGCCTTCGCTGCCGCCTGCATGATCGGGGCAGGCTTCTCTCTCGTTTTTCCTGCGCTGTGCGTGCAGACGCTGCAATCCGTAGAACCCCGTGATCGCGCCTCTGCCGTCAGCGTGTATACCGCATTTATCGAGCTTTCTTTGGCCTCCACCGCTCCTTTGGCTGGCGCCATCATCGCCCGCCAGGGCTTCCGGACTGCCTTCTCCCTGGCAGCAGCTCTGGCTCTGCTCAGCCTTGCCGGGGTGATTATTCTCGCTGCCCAAAACCGGGGCGGCACCCCCACAGAGAGCGTTCACGGCTAAAATTCATTCTCGAAATAACAACGGTTTTCCGGGGATTTCCTCTAGTAACAAATAAAACTCTTGACAAGTGTGGTTCCCAGGGTGGATTGTGGTCAACGCAATTCATTCAACCGCTTGAATAAAGGGGAACCAGCATTTCGAAGAGAACAACAGTTTTCTTCATGTCCCATCAAGCCAAAGCGGCCTTTGCCGCTGGATGTACTCAGGAAGGACACTCATGATTCGCTTCGATCTACGCTCAATTCTGCTTACTGGAATAGCCACTACCGCTCTCGCCCTCACTACCGGCTGCGGCGTGCAGACCATGGCAGGGCCGACAGATACGTCCCTGGCTGCTATCACCGGCATTGTGCATGGCGGTCCGAACCCAATCCAGAGCGCGGCCGTCACCCTCTACGCCACCCAGAACAATGGCTACGGCGGCGCGGCCCTACAGTTAGCACCCACTACGACGACAGATACTGGGGGTGGCTTCACCTTAGCGCCCAATGTCGCCTGCCCTGCAGGCCAATTCGCTTACGTGACAATAGCCGCTGGCGATACAGGCGGCAATGCGGTCAATAACAATTCTCTACTGATCGCCGCGCTGGGAAAGTGCAGTGATCTCTACTCTGGCACAACCTATACTGCCGGCCAGTTTGTTTGGGTGGATGAACTGACGACCGTGGCTGCAGCCTATGCACTGGGGAACTTCACCACCATCACCGGCTCGGGTGCATCGGCAGTAGTGAACATCAGCGCTCCCGCCAATAACAATGCCGCAACACCCTGCATAGCCAACGGAACCACCTGTCTGGTAACACAGGCAGCAGGTTTGGGCCATGCGTTTGCGAATGCCACCAATCTGGTCAACACAACTACCGGGCAAGCAAATTCAACACTGCCTTCCCCCGCTAATACCGCTGCTGTAGTACCTGCGGCCCTGATCAACGTGATGGGAAACATCCTGCAATCCTGCATAAATACGACTGGAGTAACCGGCACCAACACGGCCACTTCCAATGATGGCTCCGGCTGCGGCAAGCTCTTCAGTCTGACCACGCCTCCACTTAGCGGCTCCCTCGTCCCTTCCAACACGCTGCAGGCAATGATTAACCTCGCCAAGTACCCGCACATCGCCACAACGACATGGAGTACAGATTGCACAGCCGCAGGATCCGGCACCACGACCGGCACCACCTGCCTCTTCGGTCTGGCCACGGGCAACGGCTTCTATTCGTCGGCACTTACTTCCGCACCGCCAGACTGGTCGATTGCCGTCGTTATTCCAAAACTGCAAGGCGCAGTAACCACTGGTTGCACCGGCACTTGCCCCGGCCTGACCTATCCCTGGACGGTTGCACTTGATATCAGCGACAACGTGTATGTCACCAACAATGACGCCAGCTCCCAGGGATGGGAAAATGTAGTGGGCTTCGCATACAACGGTGTACCCCTATGGAGCACACCGCAGAATTCGGTTCAGAAGGTAGTTAAATTCATCGCTACTGATGGTCTGGGCAATGTGCTCACAGCCAATAACAGCAGTGGAGCCAATCAGATCATTACCATCTACAGCGGCTCTACTGGTGCCGTGTTGCAAGCCATTACGACTGCGGTTTCCTCACCATTCGGCATTGCGGTCGACCCCTTCAACAATATCTGGTACTCGTCGAGCGTAGCGTCACCCACTGTGAACATCCAGAAACTGACCTATACCGGAACCACTGGAGGAGTACCGCAATACACGCCAGTCGCTGCCTTCACTAATCCTCCTGCCGCTACGCAGGGTCTCTATCAGCTTGCCTTGGATGCCAATCTGGATATCTGGGCCATTGGAAATGCCAGTAGCAACTCCGCCGCGTTCTTCTTTCCTAACACTGGGACGGTGGCCTCTCCGGCGTATGACGGAACATTGAAATCGGCGGCGACCGCAGGTTCAACAAGCAATGGCTACGGCATAGCACCTGACAGTCATGGGAATGGCTGGGAGGTTAATGCCACCGGGCTATATGAGATCACTGCTACCGGAACAGGCGACAGCACGACTCTCGCAGCTGGATCAGGCATTCCAGTGAATGTCGGATACCCGCGTTACGCATCGATGGATGGAGACGATGTCTTCTGGACCGCCGACAATAACAATGGTTCAGCTGGCTCGGTCAGCGCTTATGACACAGTCAATGCATATGCACGAGGCATTGACAAGCCATGCCGCGTCAATACGACAACTTTAGCCTGCGGTACTGGCAGCAGCCAGACTACAGGAGCTGCGCTCTATGGGCCGCGCGGCCTGGCACTCGATAGTGCCGGGGATATCTGGGTAGCCAGTGCAGCCAGCGGCAACCTGGTCGAGATCATCGGCTCCGCTGCTCCCGTGTGGCCTGCACTGTCGCTTGCCAAATCCGGTCGACCGCAGTAAGCACCGCGGCCTTCCGAGAAAATTTCACCCAGGGGCGGCAAGACGAGATTGAGCCGTACGGATTGCCGCCCCTCTTTTTCCTGCGTACACAAGCAGGTAGATCAAAACACGAACGAATTACTTATTCACTATCGACTCGATCATCGCAAGCTCAACCAGAACTGGACCCAGAAACTCGTATGCATACCATGAACCGCCGCCACTTTCTATCCGTTGCCACCGTTGCAGCCGCCGTCGCAATCACCCGTCCTACCTGGGCCATGGAAGGTGCCAACGCTGCACCCTCGCTGACGATCCATACCGACAAAGCCGTGGCGCATATCCCCGCGGACTTTACCGGCCTGAGCTACGAGTCGTCGCAGCTTGTGCATCCCGGATTTTTCAGTGGAGACAACGCAGCCCTGGTGCAATTCTTCCGCACCCTCGGCAACGATGGCGTGCTTCGCATCGGCGGCAACATGAGCGAGTTCACGGCATGGTCTCCCATTGACCTGCCAGCAGCTACAGCGGATGCTGACGGCACCGAAGGCCCTGACCCGGGCAAAGGCACCACGCGAACGTTTGTGATTACGCCGCTCGCCATTCGCAATCTGAATACCTTCCTACTGGCGACCAACTGGAAGCTCATCTACGGATTAAATCTTGCTCGCGGCACTGTAGAGTCTGCGGCAGACGAAGCGGCATACGTCGCAAAGATCTGCGGCCCTCGCCTGCTCGCCTTTCAGTTCGGCAACGAGCCCGATCTCTTCAAGCATAACGGCGACCCCAAAGATCGCTGGAAGTATCCGGAATACATCGCCAAATGGCAGACCTTCAAAGCCAGCGTGCTGGAGCGCGTACCCAATGCACCGCTCGCCGGACCGGATACGTCGTTCAAACCTGATTGGGTCGGAACGTTCGCAAAGGACACAAAAGGCTCTGTCGGTTTGCTGACCGCACACTACTATGCTGAAGGCCCGCCGACCGATCCGCGCATGACCATTGACTATCTCCTCAATCAGCAAGCGAAGTTCATGCCCAACGTGGTTCGTGCAGTCGACCTTGCGCGCGAGGCTGGCCTCCCGTATCGCATGTCGGAAGGCAATACCTGCTATAACGCCGGCAAGAAGGGCGTTAGTGACACCTTCGCCTCTGCTCTGTGGGTTGGCGATTTCCTGTCGCAGATCGCAACCATCGGCGGCACGGGCGTGAACCTACACGGTGGCGGCAACGGTCTCTACACACCCATCGCAGGTTCGCCAAAAGAAGGATTCAGTGCACGGCCCGAGTACTACGGCCTGCTCTTCGTGCGCCCGCTGCTGGGGGCCACTATGCTTGCTTCCGAACTGCAGAAAGAAAATCTGAACGTGACGGCCTATGCCATGCAGAAGAAAGGCAAGATCACCGTTCTCGCATTCAACAAGGGCAATCAGTCCACCATCCTCACTGTCCACCTTCCCACCGGCAAAGCAAAGAATTCAGCATCGGTTCTGCGCCTGACCGCCCCGGCGGTGGATGCAACCACTGGCGTCATCTTTGGCGGTACTGCAGTGGCCGACAATGGCGCATGGAAACCCGGCTCCAGCGAAGTCCTGCACGGATCAGACGGCACGTTCCAGGTTTCCCTGCCGGCGTTCAGCGCGGCCTCCGTCAGCCTGGACTAGTACGAGTATTCGCAAATGTCTAACCGTAGTTCAGATAGGGATTGTTGAGGTTCATTATGTCGTTCCTTTGTTCTCTTCGTGGCCATCGTTCATTGCTCGCAACCTTCGGGATCTGCCTGCTTGCTATCACCGCACTTCTCGGCTCCGCCGCCACCTGCTGGGGGCAGGCGCAGAATACCGGCAATATCGGAGGCAATGTAACTGACAGCCAGCACGGCGTCATTCCAGGCGCCGCGGTTACGCTCACATCCCAGGAGCGCGGCAACGTGTATCGCACGACCAGCAATGAGCAGGGTGAATTCACCTTCAGCAGTATTCCCGTCGGCACCTATACCTTTCGGGTGACGGTACCTGGATTCAGCGTCTTCGTATCGAACCACATCAACATTGACGCAGACTCGCATTTCCGCGTGGATGCAACATTGCAGGTAGGCTCAGTGGAAGAGCAGACCGTGGTTAACGCTGACGCCGTTTCCGTGGACACGCAAGGGGCAACGGTACAGACCGTCATTGATAATGACCTGGTTGAAAATCTCCCTATCGACGGCAACAACGTCATCTCCATGGCCGCGTTGCTGCCTGGCGTAACGGATGTGAGCGCGCCCACCACCTTCACCGATGAAAATGGCGGAGCCACCTTCAGCGCCAACGGCGCACGCGGCAACTCGAACCTCTTCCTGTTCGATGGCCTGCTGTGGAACAACCTGTACCTGAACACTGGAATCAACTATCCGAACCATGCTGTGCTGCAGCAGGTCAGCGTTCAGCTCAACAACTTCTCCGCACAATACGGCCGCAATGCCGGCAGTATTTACAACGTCGTCTCCAAGTCGGGCTCGAACCAGATGCATGGCGAGGTCTTCTTCCACTATCACGACTCGATGTTCGATGCGAAGGACTACTTCAGCAACCAGCGCCCACCGCAGCACACGTATCAGTTCGGCGGCGCTGTTGGCGGTCCGATCATCCGCGACAAGCTCTTCTACGAGGCCGAGTATCAGAGTCTGGTGGGCTTCTCCGCGATACAGGCTAACGCCGAGACGCTGACCATGGCGGAAGAAGGCATGAATCCCGACGGCACGCCGCTCATGTGTACGAATCCGGCGCTTGCAGGACAGACCTGCGCCAGCTTCGCCGGTGACGCGAAATCCTCCAACCTGGTGGACTCCCTGATTGTCAACCCGCTCTTTGAGTCGCCAACGTCCTCCTTTGGCTCCAATGTATCGACGGCCAACAGTCAGATCAACTCCACCTGGATCGCGCAGGGACACACTGGCATCAGCCCATGCATCACTGCGCTTACCAATCTAGGCACAGGCTATATCAAAAAAGCTGAAATTCCGTCGGTCTGTTTTGATCCAACCGTGCAGGCAATTATCAAAGCCGGCTATATTCCAGCGCCCGATACAAGGCTGGGTAGCGCACAATTCCTGTATTCAAGCGCCCCATCGTCCAAGCCACAGCGTGAATACGGTGGCTTTGCACGCGTCGATTACAACTTGAGCCAGCGACAGAACATGGCCTTCCGCTTTTATCGCTTCGATAACTCTGACCATGCGGCTAACGGCGGCTCCAGTGCAGACACCGGCGTCCCCACCTACGAAGTTGACAACAATGCCGCCTTCATTACGGCAGGCTCGATCAATCATGTCTTCACCATCAGCCCGAACATGGTCAACTCCGCAACGCTCGGGTACAAGCGCTACGTCTACAGCGTAGTTCCCAGCGACACCAACACGCTGCAAAGTTTCGGTTCCAACTTTGTATATCCCGGGTTCCAATCGCTGCCCAACCTGGTGATCAATACACGCTTCAACCTCGGCAATGCGGCTGACGCACATACCCTCTCCGTCAATCAGAACATCGAGTTTGTTGACAACGTCAATTACGCACATGGCCGCCATTCACTACAGTTCGGCACCGATTATCTGCGCTCGCAGTATCTCAATAACCGCGATAATGTCGGCACCTTCCGCTTCTACGGCAACCCCGGCTACACCAATGTGCAGGCTTCTGACTTCATCATGGGGCTGATCTACTCGGAAACTGTCGGCAATGGCCAAACCATTGCGGCAATCCAGCACGCGATCTACTTCTATGTCCAGGACCAGTGGCGTCTTACGTCGCGACTAACGCTCAATCTCGGCGTCCGCTATGAACTTCCCTACCCTTGGTATCAGCCCAACGGACACGCCGCCACCTTCGTGCGCGGGTATCAATCTACGAAATTCAAGGGTGCCCCGGCCGATCTGGCCTTCGTTGGCGACCCCGGGGTTCCGCGCTCGCTCATCAATACGGATTACACCAACGTCTCGCCCCGCTTCGGCCTTGCCTATGACGTTTTCGGCAACGGAAAGACGGCGATCCGTGTCGGCGGCGGAACTTTTTACGATGCTATTCCCGCGACCATCGTCGGCATGACCGAACCTTTCACTTACAACGCGAACTATCAGTATCCCGATGGTAGCCTGACCAATCCCCTCTACAATAAGCCGGCGATCCCTTCGGATTTCACACCGGAAACAGCATCCTTCACGCTGCCCTACTCCATCATCTACCCGGATAAGAACTATAAGAACGCCTACGTCATTGGCTTCAATTTCGGCATCCAACAACAAGTATCAAAAGGCGGCATCTTCGAAGCGAATTATCTGGGCCGCTTTGGCC
>JARLFX010000178.1 GCA_031296355.1 Acidobacteriaceae bacterium | reverse complement strand
CCCATCGCGCACCAGTAACCCTAGCGTTAGTGATGAGACATTATAGTATACAGCGTAACCGTGTGATATAATCGTCACAGCGACAAACGCTCGAATCTTCCCCCACCTGCGAGATAAATAAGCAGGCAGCCGCCGGCAAGATATAGTATTATAGAGTGAGGAAGCAAATGGCAGACGAAAAAGTGATGACGAGGCTGAAGGGGAACGCAAACTTCATCGAGGTGCAGGCATCGGGCGCGCCCTGGGAGGATCCGTATTTCCGTCACGACGCCTCCGTGCTCACGGGTCTTGAAGGCAAGTACAACTGGCTTCGTGCCAGCCAGATCTTCGCTGGCCGAGAGAAGGTCTACGATTCGTTCTCTGGCGACGATATTGAGCAGGGCGACCTTGGCGACTGCTACTTGCTCTCCGCCATGTCTGCCCTCGCCGAATTCCCCGGTAGAGTCCAGAAGCTGTTTCCGCAGAGGGAACGGAATCCTTCCGGCTGCTATCCTGTGAATCTGTTCGTGTCCGGGCAGTTTGTCCAGGTGGTCATCGATGACTACTTCCCCGTGAATGCCAACAAGAAGCCGGCATTCGCAGGCTCCAAGAACCTGGAACTGTGGGTGATGCTGCTGGAGAAGGCGTGGGCCAAGGTGCATGGCGCGTTCGCAATCGTGGAAGGTGGCGACTCCCGCGAATCTCTGGCCGCCATCACCGGCGCTCCTGTTGAGTATTACAAGCATAAGGAGACGCCGGCGGAGCAGCTGTGGGAGATGCTCAAGACCTTCGACAAGTACAACTATGTCATGTGCACTGGCGCCGACAAGGACGTCAAGGGCATTGTATCCAAGCATGCATACACGCTCGTTGGAGCCTTCGAGTTCGACCACCAGGGAAATCATGTGAGACTGCTGCAGGTCCGCAACCCGTGGGGATGCACGGAGTGGACCGGCCCATGGGGCGACCAGGACAAGGTGTGGACCCCGGAGCTCAACGCCAAGCTTAACCACGTCAGCAAGGACGACGGCACCTTCTTCATTCCTTTCAAGGACTTCTACGAGATCTTCATCCATTCCTTCGTCGCTCGCTGCAGGGACGACTTCGTGCTCTCTGGAAAGACCTTCCACAGCACCAACGTGTTTTCCGCCTTCCACACCAAGGCTCCCATACGCGGCTTCGTCTCCGCCTACCAGGTCTCCTCTCGTCTCGGAAAGTCAATCATCGGCAAGGCCTACGCCATCGAGCGGCTCAAGATCGAGCTCTACAAGGTCGACGGCGCCTCCTTCAAGCTGGTTAAGGAAGGATGGCAGAACGCCGTGGGCCCGGCGCACCTTGAGGTAGAACTGGAGGCCGGGACCTACGTGGTCCACGCGACCTTCGGCAAGTCCGACGTGCCCTTCCCTCTGATCAGTCTGGTCACCTATGCGGACAAGCAGGTAGACCTGGCAGAACTGAAAATCACCGACCTCGCTGAGGCCACCCACGAGGTCATCCACAACGCCCTGCACAGCATCAAGCACGCCTTCACCACCAGCGAGAAGCCCAAGCTCTCATGTGCGTTCAACGCCTGCACCCAGGGCCATCCTCTGGCGTGGAGCACCGAGCCTTCTACCATGGACTCCGAAAACGGCGAGTCCTTCCTGTGCGAGAACTGCCGACAGACCTACAGCGTGTCCCTCGGCCGCTGGCTGTGCAAGGACTGCCAGTACGATATCTGCGGAAAGTGCCGGCCGAAGGAGCTGACTTCGGAGGAGGTCAAGATGGGCGGCCAGCCGCATTGTCCTGCTGGCCACGACATGGCCTTCAGCGCTGGCGCGGATCCTTACAGTCTCTTCCTCTGCGACAAGTGCGGCCGCGCGGTTCTGAACGTTGTTAAGCATTGGACGTGCGCGTCGTGCAACCACGACCTGTGCCGCAACTGCATGCCCGCTCCGCCGGATCACAAGCCTGAGACGAAGCTGCCGGAGATCGACACCTGCTTCTCGGGCCACAAGCTGAGCTTCGTGGTGGCCGAGACCAAGACCGGCAAGTACGACTGCAGTGTATGCTGGAAGATGGGCAACGCTTGCGATGGTCGCTGGGTCTGCTTCAACTGCGGCTTTAACATGTGCGTTGTGTGCAAGCCTAACGAGCAGGCTGCGGGAAGCCACGTGAACGCCAAGACCAGGACCGTGGTGTGCAAGAAGGGACACATGCTGTACTTCACCTGCATGCCTCCTGGGCCCGGCATGGCGATCGTCTGCGACAAGTGCGAGGGCGACATCTCTAAGGACAACTGGCGGTGGAACTGCAGGAAATGCGACTACGATGTTTGCCCCAAGTGCCGGCCTCCTCCCGAAGGCGGCCGAAACGACCTCCTCTGTCCCAACATGCACATGCTGACCTACTCCATCCTGCCAGAAGGCAACACCACCTACGGCCGCTGCGACAAGTGTCGCAAGGCGTTCAGGCTGACCGACGGCCGCTACTGCTGCACTCTGTGCCAGTACGACCTGTGCAGCCACTGCCTCCCGCCCGAAAAGGACGTG
>JARLFX010000177.1 GCA_031296355.1 Acidobacteriaceae bacterium | reverse complement strand
CGCCCGCGCGCTGGAGCACTTCGGCTGTATGCACAACGGCCTGCTCAACATGACCTACATCGCTCTGCGTTTCTCGCGCTATGTCAACGGCGTCGCCATGCAGCACGGCAAAGTCTCGCAGGTCATGTTCCCCGAATACCAGGTTCACGCCATCACCAACGGCGTTCACGCGGCCACCTGGCTCTCAGATGATTTTCAGAAGCTCTACGACGAGCGCATCCCTGACTGGCGCGAAGACAACCGCTACTTCCGCTCAGTCACCGGCATTGAATCGACGGAGATCTCCGCTGTTCACCAGGCCGGAAAGCGCAAGCTCATCGCCGAGGTCGCCAGCCGCACCGGCATCCAGCTCCGCGAAGACGTGCTCACCCTCGGCTTCGCCCGCCGCGTCGCCACCTACAAGCGCGCCAGCCTGCTCTTCCACGATCCCGAACGCCTGGCTGCCATCGCCAAGGCCATCGGCGGCCTGCAGATCATCTACGCTGGCAAGGCGCATCCGCAGGACACCGCCGGCAAGGGGCTCATCCGCGAAGTCTTCGATGCAGCGCACCGCATCAACTCTGACACGCTGAAGATCATCTACCTGGAAAACTACGAGTGGGATCTCGGCAAGTTGCTCACCAACGGCGTTGATGTCTGGGTGAACACCCCGCGCCGTCCGTATGAGGCCTCCGGCACCAGCGGCATGAAGGCCGCGCTCAACGGCGTACCCAGCCTGAGCGTGCTCGATGGTTGGTGGATTGAAGGCTGTGTCGAGGGCGGCACTGGCTGGGCCATCGATGATTGCGAAGACGAGGTCGGCGAGGCCGATTCGCTTTACGAGAAGCTGCGCCACTCCATCGCGCCCATGTACCGCGATCCGGAAAAATGGGCCCGCATGCAGCAGGCCTGCATCGCCATCAACGGCACCTTCTTCAACACCCACCGCATGGTGCAGCAGTACGTCCTCAACGCCTACTTCCCAGATGCTGGTGCAGGGCAGGAAGCCGCCATTCCCATCCCGGCGCTTGCCTAGATGGAGTGACAAAAAGAAACAGCGCAGCGAATTCATTCGCTGCGCTGTCGTCGTTAAGGTGCATATCTCACTATTGCTCTAGTCGCCGCTCATCTCCGGTTGCGGCGGCGAAATCCGCGGTGGCCGGTTGGCAATCGGCGCGTCGCCCGGCTTGCCCATCTGAACCCGTACAAACCGGCGCACCTTGTCGAAGAAAAGATAGACCACCGGCGTAGTGAATAGCGTCATCATCTGCGACACCATCAGACCGCCTACAATCGTCACACCCAGCGGCCTGCGCAGCTCCGAACCCACGCTGTGGCCCAGCGCAAGCGGCAGACCGCCCAGCATCGCCGCCATAGTGGTCATCATGATGGGCCGGAAGCGCAGCATGCAGGCTTCGTAGATCGCCTGCTCCGCGCTCTTACCTTGTTCGCGCTGCGCCACAAGCGCAAAGTCGATCATCATGATGGCGTTCTTCTTCACGATGCCGATAAGCAGCAGTATCCCGATCATCGCCATCACACTCAACTCAATCTTGAACACCAGCAGCGCCAGAAGCGCTCCAACGCCGGCAGATGGCAGCGTTGAGAGAATCGTCAGCGGATGAATGAAGCTCTCATACAGCATGCCCAGCACGATGTAGACCGTAAACACCGCCAGCAGGATCAGTTGCCATTCGCTGCCCAGCGAAGCCTGGAACGCTTGCGCCGTACCCTGGAACCCAGTATGGATCGTGGCGGGCATGCCCATCTGCGACTGCGCATTACTGATGACGTCCGTCGCCTGCGACAGTGAAATACCCGGAGCCAGATTGAATGAAATCGTCGCTGCAGGGAACGGCCCCTGGTGATTCACTGCGAGTGAGCTGCGCCTCTGCTCGAAGTGCGCGATGACTGAGAGCGGCACCGCCGGTCGTGCTTGTGTGGTCTTGCTGCCTGTGCTCGTCGTGGTTGCTGCCGTCCCGGTTGCAACTGGGGTACCCGTACCCGCAGGTACAGTACGCAGGCTCGCGGACGGCGCCGCACTGGCCGCAAGCAATGTAGGCGCAGCGCTTGCAGAATTGGCTGCCGCCACTCCCGTGTTTCCATGCCGCACGTAAATGTGGTTCAGCACGTCAGGATTATTCTGAAACTCGTTGCTGACCGCCATCACCACGTGATACTGGTTCAGTGTGGAGTAGATGGTCGAGACCTGCCGCTGGCCAAACGCGTCATACAGCGCGTTGTCGATGTCTGACGGCGTCAGCCCCAGCCGCGAAGCCGTGTCGCGGTCGATCACCAGTTGCTCGCGCAGTCCATTGTTCAGCATGTCCGATTGCACGTCGCGCAGCTCGGGCAGGTGCTGCATCTTTTCCGTCAGCAATGGCACCCACGTATTCAGGTCGCTCAGCGTGTCGCTTGAGAGCGTGTACTGGAACTGCGCTGCACTCTGGCGTCCCCCGATGGTCAGATCCTGTGTTGCCTGTAGAAAAAGATTCGCGCCCGGCTCATGGCTCAGCTTGGGCCGCAGCCGGTTGATGACGACGTCTGCGGTATCACCTTTTGGACGATCAGCCAGTGGCTTCAGCGTAACGAACATGCCGGCCTGGTTTGCGCCGCCACCGCCCGGGCCGCCGCCAAGAAATGCCATCACGCCTTCCACCGCAGGGTCCTTCTGCACGATCGCGGAGAGATCGATTACCTTCCGCTTCATCTCGGTGAACGATACATCCTGTTGTCCGCGAATCTGTCCCGCCAGCCGCCCAATATCCTGCTGGGGGAAGAATCCCTTCGGCACAATGATGTACAGCCCGATATTGACAAAGAAAGTGACCACCGTAATGATCATCACGATCACCTGGTGGCGGATCACCCAGCGCAGGCCCCGCTCATACTCCGCCAGCATGCGCTTGAAGCAGCGATCGCCGAAGTCATACAGCCGCCCATGCTTTTGCGTGTCATACGACTCCAGAAACTTCGCGCTCAGCATCGGCGTCGCCGTCAGTGAAACCACCAGCGAGATCATGATGGCAGCCGAGAGCGTCACCGCGAACTCGCGGAAGAGCCTGCCCAGGATGCCGGGCATCAGCAGGATGGGGATGAAGACCGCGATCAGCGATGTGCTCATCGAGAGCACGGTGAACCCGATCTCTTTCGACCCCAGCATCGCTGCATCAAACGGTGAGAGCCCGCTTTCAAGATGCCGCGTAATGTTTTCGATCACGACGATGGCGTCGTCCACCACGAAGCCCGTGGAGATGGTCAGCGCCATCAGCGAAAGGTTGTCCAGCGTGTAGCCCAGCAGGTACATCACGCCGAAGGTGCCCAGCAGCGAGAGCGGTACAGACACGCTCGGGATCAGCGTAGACCGCACCTCGCGCAGGAAGATAAACACCACCAGGATCACCAGTAAGATGGAGATGATCAGCGTGCGCGTCACATCGCGCACAGACGCGCGAATGCTGGTCGTCCGGTCTACGACCACCTTCAGGTCGATGGACGGCGAGATGGATGCGCGCAGCTGCGGCAGCAACTCACTCACTTTGTCCACGGCGTCAATTACGTTTGCGCCCGGACTCTTGAAGATCACCAGCAATACCGCGGGCTTGCCGTTCGCAAAGCCTCCGGTATTGATGTCTTCTACGGAGTCCACCACGTCGGCCACGTCCTGGATGCGAACCGGTGCGCCATTCTTGTACGCGATGATCAGCGGCTTGTACGTGGAAGCTCCGCCTAGCTGGTCTGTCGTGCTGATGCTCCAGCGTGTCGAGTCATCATTGAGATAGCCTTTCGCGCGATTCACATTCACTGCAGCCAGCGAATTCGCCAGCGTATCCAGCCCCAGTCCGTAGGAGTTCAGTATCGTTGGGTTGGCAACAATGCGTACCGCTGGCTTCGCGCTGCCTGTCACAAATACCTGGCCGATGCCGTCAATCTGAGAGATCTTCTGCGCCAGGATAGAATCTGCCGCGTCATACATCTGCGGAACTGGCAGCGTATCAGAGGTCAACGCCAGGATCAGGATCGGCGAATCCGACGGGTTGCTCTTGCGATACGTTGGGTTGCCCGGAAGATTCGCAGGCAGATTACTGCGCGCCGCATTGATCGCCGCCTGCACATCACGCGCCGCGCCATTAATGTCGCGACCCAGGTCGAACTGCAGCGTGATGCCAGTTCGACCGATGCCCGAGACGGACGTCATCTGATTAACGCCTGCAATGCGCCCGAATTGCCGCTCCAGCGGAGTCGCAATCGCAGACGCAACCGTCTCCGGATCGGCGCCGGGCAGGCTTGCGCCCACGCTGATCACCGGGAATTCCACTTGCGGCAGGGATGCCACCGGCAGCATCTTGTAGGCCACTGCGCCTGCCAGGATGATCGCTATGGAAAGCAGAAACGTCGCTACCGGCCTGCGGATGAACGGCGCAGACAAGTGGAAACCATCGCCCAGCGCCGGGTGGCCCGCCGCTGCGTTCGCCGCGGGCTCGACGGCTGGCCCAGTCGCATTGCCGGATTGAATCGGATCAGGCATCAGCGTCTCGTCTAATCACCCTGCGCGGGGTGTTGAGCAGTGGGTTCAGCGGTCGTCCGCTGTTCATCGGTGTTCAGATACTTCCTGCCGAGGCGGTCGAAGAAGAGGTAGACCACGGGTGTGGTGAAGAGCGTAAGCACCTGCGAGATCAACAGTCCGCCCACAATGGTGATGCCGAGCGGTCTGCGCAGCTCTGATCCTGTGCCCGAGCCAAGCGCCAGTGGAACCGCACCCAGCAGCGCCGCCATCGTCGTCATCATGATGGGGCGGAAGCGCAGCAGACAGGCCTGGTAGATGGCATCCGTCGGCGACATGCCCTGTTCGCGTTCAGCGGCGAGTGCAAAGTCGATCATCATAATCGCATTTTTCTTAACGATGCCAATCAGCAGGATCACGCCGATCAGCGCAATGACTGACATGTCTGTCCTGGTGATGTAGAGCGCGAGAATGGCGCCCACACCGGCCGAAGGCAGTGACGACAGGATGGTGATGGGGTGGATGTAGCTCTCGTACAGCACGCCGAGCACGATGTACACGGTGATCAGCGCGGCCAGAATCAGTAGCGGTTCATTCGCCAGCGAAGCTTCGAACGATGCGGCGGAACCCTGGAAGTCGGAGTTCACGCTGCCCGGCGGGTTCATCTGTTTCACCTTGTTGCGGACGGCCTTCACCGCCTGTCCCAGCGAGACGCCCGGTGCGGTGTTGAACGAGAGCGTCACTTCAGGAAACTGGCCTTCATGGTTGATGGCCAGCGACGTGGGCCGCGCCTCGAAGTGCGTGAAGGCTGACAGCGGAACCTGCGTGCCCTGCGAACTGGCCACGTAAATGTTGTTCAGCGAGTCCGGGTTCTTCGCGAACTTCGGCTGTACCTCCAGCACCACGTGGTACTGGTTCAGCTGGGTGAAGATTGTCGATACCTGCCGCTGGCCAAACGCGTCGTCCAGCGTGTCGTCGATGTTCTGCGGCGTGATGCCCAGGCGCGATGCGGTGTCGCGGTCGATCACCAGATGCGCGTCCAGCCCATGATTCTGCTGGTCGCTGGCCACGTCGCGCAACTGCGGCAGCTTGCGGAACTCGGTGAGCATGCGGTTTGACCAGTCGGTCAGCTCTTCCGAGTTGGCGTCTTCAATCGAGTACTGGTACTGCGTGCGGCTCACGCGGTCTTCCACGGTGAGGTCCTGCATCGGCTGCAGAAAGCACTGGATGCCGTCGATCTGCGCCACCTTCGGCTGTAGCCGCGCCATGATGGCGGTGGCGTCGTCCTTGCGATGGTCGCGGTCCTTCAGGTTGATCTGGATGCGTCCGCTGTTCAGCGTGGTGTTCGTGCCGTCCACGCCGATGAACGAGGACAGGCTCTCGACATCCTTGTCTTCCAGGATGACAGCGGCAAGCTGCTGCTGCCGTGCAGACATGGCGGCAAACGAGATGCTCTGCGGCGCCTCGGTGATGCCCAGCAGAACGCCGGTGTCCTGCACCGGAAAGAAGCCCTTGGGCACGACCCAGAACAGGATGCCGGTGAAGACCAGCGTGCCCACCGTGACCAGCAGCGTGGTCGTCTGATGGCGAAGCACCCAGCGCACGCCGACGGCGTACTTCGCAATAATGTTGTTGAAGACGTCTTCGCTCTTGCGGTAAAACCAGCCCTTCTCGGCCTCGGTCTTGTGGCGCAGCAGCTTGGCGCACATCATCGGCGTCAGCGTAAGCGAGACGAATGCTGAAACCAGGATCGTGACCGCCAGCGTGACGGCAAACTCGCGGAAGAGCCGCCCCACGATATCGCCCATGAACAGCAGCGGGATCAGTACGGCGATCAGCGAAACCGTCAGTGACACGATGGTGAAGCCAATCTGCTCGGAACCCTTCAGCGCGGCTTCCAGCGGCGAATCGCCCATCTCCAAGTAGCGCTCGATGTTCTCGATCATCACGATGGCGTCGTCCACTACAAAGCCGGTCGAGATAGTCAGCGCCATCAACGAGAGATTGTTCAGCGAGTAGCCCAGCAGGTACATCACGCCGAAGGTGCCCACGATCGATAGCGGCACCGCAACTGCGGGGATGATGGTGGCGGCCAGCGTACGCAGGAACAGGAAGATCACCATCACCACCAGCGCGATGGTGAGCAGCAACTCGAACTGTACGTCCTTGACCGATGCGCGAATGGTGACGGTGCGGTCTGTGAGCGTGGTCAGCGTTACAGAGGAGGGAAGCGTCTGCTGCAGCTGTGGTATCAGCTTCTGCACTGCATTTACGACGCCGATGATGTTGGCGCCCGGCTGACGCTGGATGTTCAGAATGACGGCTGGTGTGGTGTTGGTCCACGCGGCCTGGGCCACATTCTCTGCGCCGTCGATCACGTCGGCCACGTCGGTCAGTCGCACCGGGTTCCCATTGCGATAGGCGACGATGACGTTGCGGTAGTCTGCGCTCGAAATCAACTGGTCGTTGGCGCCGATGATGTACGCCTGGCGCGCTCCGTTCAGGCTGCCCTTGGCCTGGTCCACGTTGGCCGCGCCAAGTGCTGAGCGCAGGTCTTCCAGGCTCATGTTGTAGCTCGCCAGCGCGGTGGGGTTGGCCTGCACGCGCACGGCCGGCTTCTGCCCGCCGTTGATTGAGACCAGGCCAACGCCCGATACCTGCGAGATCTTCTGCGCCAGCACCGTGTCCGCCAGGTCTTCCACCTGACTCAGCGGCAGGGAAGTAGAGGTCAGCGCCAGCGTCATGATCGGCGCGTCTGCTGGGTTCACCTTGCTGTAGACCGGCGGGTTCGGCAGGTCCTTGGGCAGGTAGGTGTACGCGGCGTTGATGGCGGCCTGCACATCCTGCTCGGCAACGTCGATGCTCTCCGAGAGCGAGAACTGCAGCGTGATCACCGATCCGCCGCCGGAGCTGGTAGAGGTCATCTGCGCCAGTCCGGGTATCTCTCCCAGTTGGCGCTCCAGCGGCGCGGTGACCGATGAGACCATCACATCCGGGCTTGCACCGGGATAGAAGGTAATGATCTGAATGGTTGGATAATCGACCTGCGGCAGCGCGGAGACCGGTAGTTGCGTGTAGGCGACAAAACCAGCCAGCAGAATCGCCACCATCAGCAGCGATGTTGCTACCGGCCGCAGAATAAATGGCCGGGACGGGCTCATTGGGTCTGTCCTGCGCCGTGTTTGTGGTTGCCGCCAGATGTGTCATCGCTGGCCGGATTGCCTGTTGCCGATGCGTCATCGCTCTTGTGCGCCGCGGTTGGGTCGGTCGCGGCGCTCTTGCCACCGCCGCCCTTTCCACCCTTGCCGGCGATCACGCGGCTGCCGGGCTTCAGTCTCTCCTGGCCGTCGACTACCACCAGTTCACCAGGCGTCAAGCCGCTGTCGACCAGCATCAGCGCACCTTCGGTCACGCTGCTGGTGATGGGCCGCGCGTTCACCACGTCGTTGCCCGTGTCATCTTTGCCCACTACATAGACGAAGCTGCCGTTGCTGCCAGACTGCACCGCAGCCGTGGGTATTACGATCACATTGGGCCGCTGTTCCAGTATCAGGCGGATATTGACAAACTGGTTCGGGAACAGCGCCTGGTCCTGATTGGTGAAGATGGCCTTCAGTTTGTCAGTGCCGGTAGTGGGATCAATCTGGTTATCAACGGTCAGCAGAGTGCCGCTGGTCAGCTTATTGCTGTTGCTGCGGTCATAGGCATCGGCGATGAGCTTCTGGTGTGCTGCCAGCCGCTTGCGCACTTCCGGTAGCTGCTCTTCCGGCAGCGTAAAGATGACGGCGATGGGTTGTAGCTGGGTGATGACCACCAGACCGTTGGTATCCGACGCATGCACAATGTTGCCCACATCAACCTGCCGTAGGCCAACCTGTCCATCAATGGGTGAGGTAATGCGCGTATACGCCAGGTTCACCTTCGCCGCCTGGATCGCCGCCAGATCAGCCTTCAGCGCACCTTCCGCCTGCCCAGACGTTGATATCTGCGCCTGTTCGCTCTCTTTTGAGACCACGCCCGCCTGATACAGCGCGGTGTAGCGCGCCGCCTGCGCCTGTCCGTTTTTCACCGCGGCCGCATCCTTCGCATACTGGCCTTCGGCCTGTGCCACTGCCGCCTGATACGGGGCCGGATCGATCTGTAGCAGAAGCTCGCCCTTGTGTACATGCTGGCCTTCGATGAAGTTCACCTTCACCAGCTGCCCATCCACCCGCGACTTGATCGTCACCGTGTTGTAGGCCGTCACCGTGCCCAGCGCCGTGTAGTAGATCGGCATCGTTCGCTGCTGCACTTCGGCCACCAGCACCGGCATAGGCTGGTTACTCGCCGCCGCCGCCTTCTGCGCCGCGACCGCTGTCGCCTTCCGCCCCTCGTGCACCCGCCACCAGATGAATCCTCCCACCAGTAACAACAGCAGCAGGACGACCGTCTTGCGAGGAAACGAAGATTTTTTCGATCCTGGTGCAGGCGTATCCAGAGGCGAATCATGCAGATGCAGTTCTTCAGAAGACATAGTGGCTCGAAAATACAAAATGCAGCCAAGCGGCTGACTGGTTAGCTTATTGCTCTGGACGGATGACTTCCAGGAAAAGTTGCAGTTACGCCTTCTGGGGGAGCAGCGGCGAAAGCCGAGTATACCAAATCAAACTGACTATCCGCATGAATGCGCAGGCCGGGTGCGCTAACCTGAAGGCTGAGCTTTGATCCTATTGCAGCACGAATCCAGCAAGGAGCGTCCCGATGAAGCGTCCCACACCTCCCGGCAAAATACTCGTTATAGGCGCTACTGCCGGGCTCGCTATACCGGTCTGCCGTCTGCTGGCCGCGCAGGGGGCGCACCTCTTCCTCATCGCGCGCAACCCGGAGAAACTTGCCGCCCTCGCCGCCGATCTCAAGACCCGCGGCGCGGCCTTTGTTGACACTGCCGTCTCCAACCTTGACGACACCGCGCAGCACCCCGCGCTTCTTACCCACGCGGTTGAGTCCCTTGGCGGTTGCGATGTTGCCTTGATCGCGCCCGGCGTCCTCGGCGATCCGCGTCAGACCGACGTAGACTTCTCCGCCGCGCAGGCCCTGCTGCAGACCAACCTGCTCTCGATCATCTCGCTCTGCACCTGGCTGGCAAAGTACTTCGTCTCGCGTCAGTCCGGCGTGCTCGCCGTTATCTCCTCCGTCGCTGGCGAACGCGGTTACAGCCGGAACACCGTCTACTGCGTCAGCAAAGCCGGCCTCACGGCCTATCTCAGCGGCCTCCGCCAGCGCATCCATCGTCCGGGCGTCACCGTGCTCACCATCAAGCCCGGCCCCGTCCGCACGGCCATGACCGCCGGTGCCCGTGGTGAACAGTACTTTGCCAGTGCCGATAAAGTCGGCGCGCAGATCCTCCATGCCATCGAGAAGCGCAAAGACATCCTCTACACGCCCCACTTCTGGGCGCTGATTATGTTTCTCCTCCGCCTCATCCCCGAGTGCTTCTTCAAAAAGCTGAAGATATAGCGCCTACTGCTGCTGTTGTTGCGCCTGTTGCCACGCACTCGGCGCGGGCGGCGGCGGAGGCGGCAGTTCCTGCGCCTTCTCCACCAGCATCGACCAGTCTTCCGGTATCGGCAGGTCCTGGTCCAGCTCCGGCGGCGTGTCAGAGGGCGTTACCCGCACTGCCACGGTCAGCTCCGTGTTCGCCGAGCCGCGGAAGATGCCATGCGTCGGCGGCACATCCGCATAGTCACGGCCAATCGCCGTGCGGATGTGGCGTCCACCTGCTACCAGGTGGTTCGTCGGGTCAAACCCCACCCACCCCAGCTGCGGAATCAGCGCCTCCAGCCACGCATGCGTCGCCGAAGACTCCGAGCGGTCGTGATAATCCTTGCTGTGGTGTAGATAGCCGCTCACGTAGCGGCAGGGAATCCCCAGCCGCCGCACCAGCGCGATCATGATGTGCGCAAAGTCCTGGCACACACCCATGTGGCTGGTTAGCGCCACGTCGATCGGCGAATCCGCGTTCGTCGACTTCGGCACGTAGTCAAAATACTTGTACAGCCGTTCATTCAGCTCATGCAGCATCATCAGCGGATCATCCCGCCGGTACACCTCAAACGTCTTCGCTAGGTCATCCAGCGCCGGCGTGCGCATGGCAAATTCGCTGTCGAACAGCATCTCCCAGTAATCGCCCTCGCGCACCATGTTGTCCAGCTCGGCCCACGCATCCGGCGCCAGGAATGCCGGAACTGCCGGCGTCGGCATCAATTCCACCAGCGCTTCGGCGATGATGACGAGCTGCCCATGCTTGCCCGGAATATCGAAGTGGTGCACATGGTTCGCCAGGTGATCGCGATAGCTGAAGACGCGGCACCGCGGGCTCACCGAGAGATGAAACGTCAGGCACCGCTGGTTCGCGTCGCTGCGCGGATGCATATGCGTCTCCATCACGCTCTCGCGGATCGGATTCGAGTAGAGGAACTTCGTCAGATGGCGAATCGAGTAGTACATGTAGCACCTCTAAACTTTTGTCATTTCCGCCCAATTTTTTGTCATCCCGCAGCGCAGCGGAGGGATCTGCTTTTGTTCTTCTTTCTGCTAACTCGCCAGCGCCGCCTGAATCGAATAGTTGATGTAAAGCTGGTACAGCGTCTCGTGGATCTCTCTGCACTGCACCAGTATCCCGTGCAGATAACTAATCACATCCTGCCCCAGGATTTCATCCACCTTCGCATAGCTCAGTGAAGATTGCAGCCGTCCCGCAATCCGCGTCAGATGCTCGGCGCGCTGCTTGCCGCCTTCGCCCTGGATCGCGTTCAGCGCATGCTGCAGCGCATCAATCGAGAACCGCAGCGAATGCGGAAACTCCTCGTCCAGCAGCAAAAACTCCAGTATCTTTTCCGGCGTCAGGTCCGCGGTATACACCTTGCAATACGCTTCGAATGCGGTACACGAGCGCAGCAGCCCCATCCACTCCAGATATTCATTGCCTTCCGCAATGCGATCCACGTTGCTCCAGAGATCGTGGTGATAGACCTCCAGCAGAGTCGCCGTCGCTGTCGCGCGTTCCATGTAGCGCCCAATCTGGATGAACTGCCATCCCTCGCCGTGCGACATCGTGGAGTCCGTCACCCCCTGGAACTGGTGTACCGCCTCCATCACCGAATACAGAAACTCGGCGCGCTGCTCGTCGCTCGATGCCAGACTGGAAAAATTCGTATCCGTGATCTGCAGGTAGAGCCGGTTCAGCCGCTGCCACTGCTCCGTCGAGATCTGCTCGCGCACGTGCCGCGCATTCTCGCGTGCGGAGACGATGCATGACGTGATCGACGATCCCACCTCCATGTCGAAGGTCATCGTCCGCACCAGGTCCATGTAATCGCCCGTCCACTTCACTCCCCGCGGATGCCCCAGCGCCGCCAGCATCCGCTTCCAGCGCCGCTCAATCCCGCCCGGCTCATCCAGCATCAGGTTCAGGTTTACGTCGAGCAGGCGCGTCGTGTGCTCCGCGCGCTCCAGGTAGCGGCTCATCCAGTACAAGCTATCGGCAACGCGTGAAAGCATTCGGGACCGCCTTGTCGGAAAGTTGGTTGCTTCAGTGCCTGTTGCCAGATCTCTGAACGACGTACTTATTTGCTCAAAACCCATGTGTCCTTACTTCCGCCGCCCTGTGAAGAGTTCACCACCAGCGAGCCTTTGCGCAGGGCCACGCGCGTCAGGCCGCCCGGCACGATAGACACCTTGTCGCCGTATAGCACATACGGCCGCAGATCCACGTGCCGCGGCTCCAGCCCATCGCCGATCAGGCATGGAGCGCGGGAAAAATTAACCGTCGGCTGCGCAATATAGTTCCGCGGATCAGCCTCAATGCGCCGCGCAAACTCCTCGCGTTCCTTCGCCGTGGAGTGCGGCCCGATCAGCATGCCGTAGCCGCCGGATTCGCCCACCGCCTTCACCACAAACTTGTCCAGGTTCTGCAGCACATGCTGGCGCTCTTTTGGCCGTGTGCACAGGAACGTCTCCACGTTCTTCAGCACCGCATCTTCGCCCAGGTAGTACTTGATGATGTCGGGCACATACGCATACAGCGCCTTGTCGTCCGCCACGCCTGTGCCAAATGCATTCGCCAGCGTCACATTCCCCGCGCGGTACGCATTGAACAAGCCCGCCACGCCCAGAATAGAATCAGACCGGAACGCCAGCGGATCGATGAAGTCATCATCCACGCGCCGGTAAATCACGTCCACGCGCCGCAGTCCGTTGGTCGTCCGCATGTACACGATGTTGTCGTGCGTCACCAGGTCGCGACCTTCTACCAGTTCCACGCCCATCTGCCGCGCCAGGTATGCGTGCTCAAAGTACGCAGAATTAAATACCCCCGGCGACAGCAGCACAATGTTCGGCTCCGGCCTGCCCTCCGGCGCCAGCGAACGCATGGTCGAGAGCAGCAGCTGAGTGTAATGTTCGATCGGCCGTACGTTGTAGCTGCGGAAGAGCTGCGGAAACTGTCGCTTCATCACCCGCCGGTTGGTCAGCATGTAGCTCACGCCGCTGGGCACCCGCAGGTTATCTTCCAGCACCACAAACTCGCCGTTCTCCAGCCGGATCAAATCCGAACCCGTCACCGCGATGTATACGTTGCGCGGCACCTGTAGGCCCCGCATCTGCCGCCGGAAGTGTTTGCAGCTGTACACCACCTCGCGCGGCACAATGCCGTCGTCCAGGATGCGGCCTTCGTTGTAAATGTCGCGTAGAAAAAGATTTAGGGCGATGATGCGCTGCGTCAGCCCGCGCTCTACCACTTCCCACTCCGCCGCGGTGATGATGCGCGGCAGCAGGTCATACGGGAAGATGCGTTCCGTCCCCTCCTCCCGCCCATACACGGTGAAGGTAATGCCCTGGTTCAGAAACGAGAGGTCGGCAGACTGTTTTCTGCGCTGCAGTTCATCCGGCGGAAGCGAGCCGAAGAGTTCGAGCAGCGGGCCATAATGCGGGTGGATACTGTCCTGCGACTTGAACATTTCGTCGTAGGCAGAGTCCAGCATATAGTCCTGCAGCGAGGGAAGAGCGAATTGGCTGGGCTGCAATGAATTCATCGAAGGTTTGAGTAGTATAGAGCGGCGCACCGCCGCCGCGCCCATAACCGAATGAAAATGTTAGGACCATAAAAATTCGCTATACAGCTCATTTATTTGGGGATTGGCGAAGCGTTTCCGGATTTTGTTCGCCTTTTTGTAATCCTCCGGCTTAACCTGCCCGTCTACCGGTGTACGAGGGAGTACCAGCATGCCGGAAACAGCCATTTGTGCAACGATGGTATCCGCAAGGGAGCTTGGCTTCACCGTGCCCGATCAGGCTTCAACGGAACTCGACGATATTGACTCGCTGGTTCGCCTCTACCAGGCGCGGGTGCTGCGCTACGTCATGTTTTCCATCAACGATCAGGACCTCGCCGAAACCATCACCCAGGATTGTTTTCTGAAGGCATACAACGGTCGCGCCAGCTTCCGCGGTGATTGCAGCGTCAGCACCTGGCTCATCAGCATCGCCTCCAACCTCGTGCGCGATGCCGTCCGTACCCAGAAGTTCCGCTTCTGGCGCAGCTTCCGCCAGAGCGCGGCAGACGTTACTGAGCTCGCAGGCATCCTGCCCAGTGGAGGCACCTCGCCCCTGGCTGCTATGCTGGCTCACGAGCAGGCTTGCCACGTGCAGCAGGCCCTGACCACGCTTTCACCCAACCAGCGCAGCATCTTCCTCATGCGCTTTTCTGAAGAGATGGAGCTGCAGGAGATTGCCGCTGCCATGAACATGAAGGTCAACACCGTCAAGACGCACCTGCACCGCGCCGTTACCGCCATACGCGAGCAGCTTCGCGCCGGGAAGGGAGGAGCGCGATGATCCAGCACCTGTCGGAATCAGAATTTACGGAATACCTACTGGGCAACGCCAGCTCCACCACCCACGCACACCTGCGCGAGTGTGATGCCTGCCGCCAGGAGCTGGAAGCCTTTGGCGGCGCACTGACGGCATTCAACCAGGCTTCGCTTATCTACAGTCGTGAGCAGGTTGCGGCCCGTCCTATTGACTCCCAGGCAATGGCGGCGAATACACCCAGACGCACCCACCATGCCGGTCTACTCGCAGTGACCGCGACTAGGTGGGGCGTGGGCGTAGCGGCCGCAGCCGTGCTTGCGGCGGCCGCTGCACTGCCAATGCTGCTGCACCGTCCCGCCGCCGGGCCGGCCATTGCCACTCGCATCGCCGCCCCAGCCCCGCAAACGGCTGCTTCCGATAGCGCCGCCCAGATCAACGAAGATAACCAGATGATGGCGGAGATTGAATCGGAGATTTCGCAGCCCGACGTCTCCCCGTTAGAATCATTTACAACAATTCGCCCCTCGACCCTTGAGCATCAGACGGTGAGAAAGAAGCTCTAATGCGCTCCACCCATCCAACACGGCAGCATCCCGGCGCCCAGGCAGCGCGCGCAGTTCTGCTCGCGTGCGCCGTCGTGCTGTCTGCCGTGTCGAGCGCCTCAGCGCAGATGCAGCCTCATCCGCTGCAGGCCCACCCGCCGGTTGCCGTCCCGCCTCCACCGCCTCCGCCAGCCAGCGCAACAGGGCAGGGACAAGGGCAGGGCGGCAATGCGAATCCGCGCCAGAAAAATGCCGAACATGCACAATCCACGCTACAGCTTGGCCCCGCCGGTCGCTGGTGGGATGATCAGAAGGTCGCCAAAGCCGTCGGCCTCAAGCCCGAGCAGCGCCAGCGCATGGACACCGTCTTCAACGCCAACAAGACCCAGCTCTTCAATACCTATCGCACGCTGAAGATAGAAGAGAGCAAGCTGGACTCGTTGCAGCGTGCCGAATCGCCAGACGAAGACAAGATCCTCGCCCAGATTGATAAGGTCACGGCCCTCCGCGGCCAATTGGCCAAGTCCAGCGCCAGCCTCGCCCTCCAGCTCCGCAAAGAGCTCACGCCCGACCAGCTCCAGAAGCTGCAGGATGCGAAGTAGTTACATCCCGCCAAAGTCCATCCGATACAATTCCCGAATGTCCCGTCCCCATGCGATTCTCAAGGCCTTCCGCTTTCTGCATCTCTACATCGGGGTCTTCATTACCCCGGCCCTGATCTTCTTTGCCTTCACCGGTGCGATGCAGACCTTTAGCCTGCATGAGACCACCCCCGGCAGCAGCTACAAGCCGCCGGCCTGGATCGTCACCCTCGCCCAGATTCACAAGAAGCAGACGCCCGTCGTCCCCATCCGCAAGCCCTTCCCCCGGCCCGCCGTGCCCGCGCCCGCGACCGCGGATCACGCCGCCGCCAGCCCCGTGTCGCCCGCGCCAGCCCCCGCTGCACCCGCGCGGAAACACCATCCCTTGCCCATGAAGATATTCTTCCTGCTCGTCTCCATCGGCCTGTTTATCTCGGCGCTCACCGGCATCTACATGGCATGGAAGTTCACGCGCAACAAGGCGGCCATCGCCGCAGTGCTGCTGGCCGGAATCAT